>JAISUH010000050.1 GCA_031272205.1 Dysgonamonadaceae bacterium
TTTATGCCTTCGGGGTGATTGTGAGTACATTCCGCCGATTTTTTCGCCTCATCCAAAACCGTTTGTAAGTCGTCAAACAGCCAGCCGACCGCGCTCACCCGCATTGCCGAGCCGTTGCCATAACTGCCGTAAGGTTGCGGATTGTCGCTGAAAACCCACTGACGGAACGAAATTCCATAGCCCCCGCAAGGGTGAGGGTATTTCCTGCACCATTCCTGCAAAGCATTGTGGTAAGATTTTCCATTCAAAATCGCGTCGGCAACGGCAACGGTACAAACAGTATCGTCTGTAAACGAACTGTCTGCCGTCAGAAGTTCAAAATCCATTCTCTTTGTCGGATTGAATTCGTATGACGAGCCGATAATATCTCCAATAATTGCGCCTAACATAAATGTATTGATTTTAATTGTTTTGTTTCCTCTTTTGCTCTTGCCCTTGCAAGGCGAACGAACGGTGTTGTTGCCTTTCTCGTAGGGCCTTGCCCTACGCTATTGCTGATACGGCTTTCAGATGTTAGGTTTAGCGGCACCATCAATGATTCAATGCGATCATCAGCCATAATATTTTTCACCACTTCACCACCTTCGGTTCTTCGCTGAACGATGCGTATGTTGCCGTAACATTTTTAAGATAAAGCACCAATGTGTTGTTGTCTCGGGCATCGTAGATGCTTTTAAGAGACGGGTATTGATTAAGGACAAATTCTTTGGCCTCCACCCGGTCGTCTTCCACCACTTCCGCTTCAATACGAAGCCATTTTCCGGCAGGGATATTGTGGGCGCAAATCTCTACTTTGGGATTTTTGAGCATCTGTTTCGCCACGTTTTTTTTCTTCCCTGTTTGAATGTAGAGCTTGTCTTCGAAAATGGTGGCGGTGCCGAAGGGGCGCACACGCGGCTGGTTGTTGTCGTCGAGCGTAGCGATGTAATACATGCCGCAATCGTTAAGAAATTGACAGACTTCTTTCATATTTTCCTGTTTATTAATGAATTTAAAGGATTGTTTGCCTGTTTTTTCTATTGTTCCTACAGCAGGCCAAGCAATGTGCATTCCGGCAATCGTAAGCGTGTTTTTTGCGGCATAATCGAGGACTTTCAATCTCGATTGGACTGCTGTTTCGGGATCGACGTCGTAGGTAACGGAAATTTCGGGATGAGGCATCTGCACGGCCATGGCGTGAGTGAGATCGCCCCATATCAACAGAGGTTTTTCTCCGGCGTCAATAAGAAACATGCTGTGTCCGGGGGTATGTCCGTAAGCGGCGATGGCCTTAATTTCCGGACAATCTCCGATTAATTTTTTTGCTGTCGGCGCACCGATTTCGTCCGGCACAAAGGTTTTGATTTGCTTTTTATATGTTGCTAAAACGGTTTTAACCAACGGGTTGTTTTGTTTCGACCAGTAGTCGAATTCGGCTTTTGCGATAAAGACTTGTGCCTTGGGAAAAGTGGCTTGCCCGTCTTTTATCAGACCGCCTATGTGGTCGCCGTGCATGTGAGTGAGCAGAACAACATCGATATTTTCGGGCTTGACATTTAAACTTACGAGGTTTTCAAACAATTTTCTCCCGAAACCGGCATCAACAAGGATGGTTCTCCCTGTTTTTGTGGTAATGAGGAAACAGTTTACAGCGTTTGGGAAAGAGCCGTCGGGGGCATATTTTGCAAGAATATCGCCGTCTGCATGAAGCAGGATGGATGTGTTCCCTTTTTGTTGCCCTTCCGAAAGAAGTGTAAGCGTATAATCGCCGACAGTCCATTGCGGCAACTGTATGTTTTGTGCAGATACGTTCAGGAGTACAATAGCACAAATTGCTGAGGTGAGGATCTTTTTCATAGATTTTTTATTATTTAGTTGATAATCAGGAATTATACGGTTTATTTATTCAAAGAGAGGGTATCGTCTTTTAACGAGAGTATTTTTTCGTCGATTAAAAAACGGATGACCGTAATGCTTTTTTCATCGGTGTAGTCGGGTATTTTGGCGACCAAGTCGTTCAGTCTCATTGATGAACTTTCCTCCAATACCTCTACGATTTTCGATTTGATGGCGTGAAATTCGAAATTGTTCAGCCCCGTTTCGTTTTTCCGAAGGCACACGTCGCAACATCCGCAATCTTTGGGGTTGGTTTCATCGAAATAAATCAACAGCATGCGACTTCGACAGACGTTGTCGCGTTCTGCGTAGTTGATCATCGCGGCGATGCGCTTCTCGAAACGTTTTTTTCGTTCTTCATACACCGCTTTCGGGATACTGACGAAAGGCGTATCTTCGCGTGAGGTGGAGAAAACGATAAACGGCGTTTGTTTTTGCGGCACATAACGCACATAGCGTAATTTAGACAGATGCGAGAGCATGTCATAGACCGCTTGTCGGGAGAGCCCTGTGCGGATGGCTAACAGCGATTCGTCAATATTGACGCTGTCGGAAAACAGGCCGGTATAATTCCGCAAGATGACGTGGATCAGTTCCTCGTACGATTTTTCGAGCTGCAGCGAATACAGATCGTCGCGATAAATCAGGAATTGCAATCGGGAACGGGCGTCGATTTCCTCCGTGTATTCGATGTATCCGGCGAGGTCAAGGATTTCCAGCGCGTGATGCGTCTGCAGGAAAGGCAGGTGGTATGGGCGGCAAAATTCGTGCAGGTTGAAGTCATAGACATCGCCGAAGCCCGAACCGACAGCCACTTGGAAATAATTGCCCAATGCCTCGTAAACGCGAACGATGAACTCGCGCTGGGGAAAGGCGTCCGAGATTCGTTTTTTGAGCTTTGCGCTATCGGCTTTTGTGTAAAGGATGATGGCGTATGAGCGTTCTTCGTCGCGTCCGGCGCGTCCGGCCTCCTGATAGTATTCTTCGAGCGAATTGGGCAAGTCGAGATGAACAACCACGCGAACGTCCGGTTTATCGATTCCCATCCCGAAAGCGTTTGTAGAAACCATCACGCGGCAATCGTCCTGTTTCCATGCGTTTTGTTTGAAAACCTTCTCTTCGTGAGACAGTCCGGCATGGAAATAATCGGCCGAAAGGCCTGCTTTCTGCAAGGCGATGGCAACTTCCTTCGTCTGTTGCCTGCTGCGTACATACACAATGGCCGTACCGGGAACGGATTGGAGGATATGGACGAGTTCGGCAACTTTATTTTCGGCAAAACGGACGACGTAGGAGAGGTTTTTCCGCGCAAAACTTTTCCGGAAAACGTTTTTTTGTTTGAAATGGAGCTTGTCTTGAATATCGTCAGCGACATCTTTTGTCGCTGTGGCGGTCAAAGCCAGTACGGGAACGCCGGGCAGAAGCTCGCGGATTTCGGCGATTTTCAGATACGAGGGGCGGAAATCGTACCCCCATTGCGAGATGCAGTGCGATTCGTCCACCACGAGCAGACAAACCTTCATGGCTTGCAGTTTCATCCGGAAGATCTCGGTTGCCAAGCGTTCGGGGGAGACGTAGAGAAATTTATAATTGCCGAAGATGCAGTTTTCGAGCGTGGTGATAATTTCATCGCGCGACATGCCCGAATAAACGGCGGCGGCTTTTATCTCCCGCGCACGCAGATTGTCCACCTGATCTTTCATCAGCGCGATAAGCGGCGTTATCACCACGCAAAGGCCATCCATTGCCATCACAGGAACCTGAAAGGTGAGCGATTTGCCGCCTCCCGTGGGCATCAGGCCCAAGGTATCTTTCCCTTCCCAGACGGATTGAATGATTTCCTCCTGCAAGGGGCGGAATGAGGTGTATCCCCAATATTCCTGCAAAATTTCGTGAAACTGCCGGTCTTGCATGAAACAATTCGTTTTGGCTTGTTTCGTTAATCGAATACCTGTTACGGAATCCGTATATCTTTAATCATCAATTGGATAAAGGCTTTGCTGCCGTGTACGTTCTCTTCGACGGTGTAACAGATGTCGAACGGCCGCTTCTCTTTAATCGTTTCGAAATATTGGACTGAACCGAAAGCGATGGCCTGAACCGGGCTTGTTACCGTTTCGTCCACGATTTCCATCTTGATGTGATGTAACTCTTTGCCAACCAAACGACTGCCGCCCGCATCGAAAACCTTCCGCGACAGGAAGAAGGGGGTTTCGTTTTTGGGCCCGAAAGGGGCGAACTTCGACAGTTGCGCCACAAATTCAGGGGTAATCCTGTTCAACGCGATTTCGGCATCGATGGTAATTTGCGGGTACATGGTTTTCGGATTCACTTCGTCAAACGAGATTTGCTCGAAACGCCGCTTAAATTCTTCGAGATTTTCTTCCCGCAACGACAGCCCCGCAGCGTAGGTATGCCCCCCGAAATTCTCCAAGATGTCGCGGCAGGACTCAATGGCTTTATACACGTCGAATCCTGCAACGGAACGCGCCGATCCTGAAATCAAATCGTTCGATTTTGTGAGGACTATCGCCGGTCGGTGGTAACGCTCGGTGAGCCGCGACGCCACAATACCGACAATGCCTTTGTGCCAGCTCTCGTTGTAAATAACGATTCCTTTCAGACGCTCTATGTCGGAATGGTTATCGATAAAATCAACAGCTTCGTCGGTGATGCGCTTGTCGAGTTCGCGTCGGTCTTCGTTGTATTTATCGATGTTTTTGCTTTTCTCCCGCGCCGAAGCGAAATCGCTTGCCAGAAGCAAATCGACAGCCTCTTTGCCGTTCATCATCCGTCCCGAAGCATTGATGCGTGGCCCGATTTTAAACACGATGTCGCCCACGCCGATTTTCTTGCGGCTTAACCCGCAAATGTCGATAATGCCTTTCAGCCCGTAACTCGGATTGGAGTTCAACTGCTCCAGCCCGTAGTGCATCAAGATGCGGTTCTCGCCCGTTATCGGCACAATATCGGAAGCGATGCTCACGGCCACCAAATCGAGCAGGGGTTCGATTTCCGAGAAATCGAACCCGTTGCGGTTAATGAATGCGTGCAATAGCTTGAAGCCCACTCCGCAACCCGATAGTTCTTGATAGGGATAAGTGGAGTCCGGTCGTTTGGCATCGACCACGGCAACCGCGTCGGGCAATTCGTCATCGGGCATGTGGTGGTCGCAAATGATGAAGTCTATGCCCTTTTCTTTGGCGGAAGCCACTTTGGCAATGGCTTTGATACCGCAATCGAGCGAGATGATGAGCTTTACTCCCGTCTTTTCGGCATATTCAATCCCTTTTTCGGATATGCCGTAACCCTCATCATAGCGATCGGGAATGTAATAATCAAGATTGTTTGTAATCCTCCGCAAGAACTTGTAAACCAAAGAAACGGCTGTGGTTCCGTCCACATCGTAATCTCCGTAAATAAGAATCCGTTCTTTGTCCCCGATGGCCTTTTCGATGCGCTTAATGGCTTTTTCCATATCCGGCATAAGAAAAGGGTCGTGCAAGT
This sequence comes from Dysgonamonadaceae bacterium, assembly GCA_031272205.1. Taxonomy (GTDB): domain Bacteria; phylum Bacteroidota; class Bacteroidia; order Bacteroidales; family Dysgonomonadaceae; genus JAISUH01. The sequence goes on from JAISUH010000050.1 coordinate 5,383, forward strand.
CTTTCAAATCGGGACGGAAGAACCGTTGTACTTCGTCTTTGGTATCTATACCTCTGCGAATGAGTAGTTCAGCCAGAACAGGGTCGATATTTACTTCTTGCGATAATTTTTCTTTCTTATTTTTTTGATCGTTTGTAAGGGTTAAATAATTCCATTTGTAAGTCATTTATATTGTTTTTATTTTCTTTCCGTTGAAGATACCAAAGCGAGAACTTCGCTTCGGAATCGGCAAGAACGCCTCTCGCCCGCATGATGAAGCCCGACCGTTTTTCGGAAATCAATGGGAAACATTATTTTCCTTTCCGGAAACGCAGGAACACAATAAGGCATGTAAAGATAATACTATTCTGTTTATTGGCTCGCATCTTTGCCGATAAATCGTTGCGGGAAGCGTGAAAAAAATAAAAAAAGAAGATAAAACGCCTGCAAACACCTGTAAACGGCATTAAAAATAGAGACAAGATTGCAGACTACAAGCTACGCACAGGTGTTTAAGTGTGTATTACGCCATCGCCGATCCTTATAATCTAAGTTTTATTTAAGCACGCTTTAAAAAAGTTGCATCATTGAAAATCAAACAATAAAAACATTTTCAATGATGCTTACTAAAGACAAAGTTACCGAAATTTTCTGTATTACAGACGATTTTTACAAAGAATTTTCAATCCGCTTAAAATGCTCCCTCTCTTTACGAATCCAATTCTTATTCGTACCTTTGTGGCCGAAATTCAGGGAAAAGAAAAAAATGAAAGTTGCGGCATTGGTATCGGGAGGTGTGGACAGTTCGGTTGTGGTGCATCGGTTGAAAGAGATGGGCTACGACCCTGCCGTTTTCTATATCAAAATCGGGATGGAAGACAAAGACGGCTACATCGATTGCCCCTCCGAGGAAGATATTGAGATTGTGTCGTTTATCGCCAAAAAATACGCCTGCCGCTTCGAGGTGGTTTCGCTGCATGAAGAATATTGGGACAGCGTGGTGAAATATACCATCGATTCGGTGAGGCGCGGCCTCACACCCAACCCCGATATGATGTGCAACAAGCTGATAAAATTCGGTTGTTTTGAAGATAAATGGGGCTGCGAATTTGATAAAATCGCCACCGGACATTACGCTACAACAACCGAAATAGATGGCTTGACTTGGCTTTCGACGGCCAAAGATCGGGTAAAAGATCAGACCTATTTCCTCGGGCAGGTCAATTACATGCAGGTCTCGAAACTGATGTTCCCCATCGGGAATTTGTTGAAGTCGGAGGTACGTGAAATTGCCGCGCAACAAAAACTTCCGTCGGCGCAACGCAAAGACAGTCAGGGGATCTGCTTCCTCGGAAAAGTCAATTACAACGATTTCATCGGGCGTTACCTCGGGAAAAAAGAGGGCTTGATTGTGGAGTTGGAAACGGGCAATATTTTGGGAAAACACCAGGGATTTTGGTTCCACACCATTGGGCAGCGCAAGGGATTGGGTTTGAGCGGCGGCCCTTGGTTCGTCATCAAAAAAGACGTCAACCGCAATATCGTTTACGTATCGAAAGGCTACGACACCCAGCGGCAGTACGGTAAAGTTGTTGATTTGCAGGGTTTTTCATTTATTACAAAAGACATTTGGGGCGATTTCGACGGCGAGAAAGAAATCCTGTTCAAAATTCGGCACACGCCTGAATTTACACGCGGACACTTGTCGAAAATGGGAGATCTGTACCGAATCCAGTCCGAAGACCCGATACAAGGCATCGCCGCCGGTCAGTTTGGGGTTGTTTACGACAGCGAAGGAAAACGTTGTATCGGCAGCGGAATGATTGTTTGATTGTAAATGAGATAACCTTGGTTTCAACAGTCATTTTCACCCGTTTTATGGCCGTAAAATATCATTAGCATGTACCCATTTTAGGAGGAGGACAAAACAAATGAAAGATTTCATACAGAGCGAACAAAAAAGCGCCCACGCGGTATTGGTCGGACTGATTACACCCGAACAAAACGAAGAGAAGGTTGCCGAATACCTCGATGAGCTTGATTTTTTGGCCGATACGGCCGGACTTGTTAGCGTGAAACGTTTTGTACAGCGCTTGGACAAAGCCCATCCGGTTACCTTTGTCGGCACGGGTAAACTGCAGGAAATAAAAGATTTTGTGGCCGACGAAGAGCATAGCGTGGGCGTAGTCGTTTTCGACGATGAGCTCTCGGCAAAGCAGTTGCGCAATATCGAAAAAGAGTTGAACACACGCATCCTCGACCGCACAAGTCTGATCCTCGATATCTTTGCCATGCGTGCCCAAACCGCCCATGCAAAAGCGCAAGTGGAATTGGCTCAATACCAGTATTTGCTGCCGCGACTGACGCGCCTGTGGACTCACTTGGAGCGTCAGCGGGGTGGGGGAACTATCATGCGCGGGCCGGGGGAAACGCAGTTGGAAACCGACCGCCGTATTATTCTCGATAAGATTTCGAGGCTGAAACAAGAATTGGAAGATATCGACAAACAAAAAACCGTACAGCGGAAAAACCGCGGAAAGATGGTTCGTGTGGCCTTAGTCGGCTACACCAATGTGGGCAAATCCACCTTGATGAACCTACTCAGCAAATCGGATATTTTTGCCGAAAACAAACTTTTTGCCACGCTCGATACTACCGTGCGGAAGGTTGTTATCGAAAACCTGCCCTTCTTGCTGTCCGACACGGTCGGCTTTATCCGGAAACTGCCCACACATTTGGTCGAATCCTTCAAATCGACCCTCGACGAAGTGCGCGAAGCCGATATTTTGCTGCACGTGGTGGACATCTCGCATCCCGCGTTCGAAGAACAGATCGATGTGGTGGAAAAGACGCTTTACGACATCGATAAATCAGAAAAACCGACTATTGTTGTTTTCAATAAAATCGACGCATTTTCTTATGTTGCAAAAGCAGAGGACGACCTTACCCCCAAAAGCCGCGAAAACATTTCGCTCGATGAATTTAAACAAACATGGATGGCTAAACTGCGGGAAAATTGCATTTTTATTTCGGCCAAAGAAAAGGCGAATATCGATGATTTGAAATCGTTGATTTACAATAAAGTGATGGAGATACATACAACCCGCTTCCCCTACAACGATTTTCTCTATCAGAAATACGAAGACGAATAATTTTCTCTAAAGCACGCTGTTCGCAAAAATGAAAATCGCCAATATCGAATTTCCCGACCGCGCCGTCTTCCTCGCTCCGATGGAAGATGTTACCGACATTGCTTTCCGGCTGATGTGTAAGCGCTTTGGCGCAGACATGGTTTACACGGAATTTATTTCGAGCGACGCATTGATTCGCGATGTGAAGAGGACGCGGGAGAAATTAATCGTTTCGGAGGAAGAACGTCCGGTCTCCATGCAGATTTATGGAAACAATCCCCAAGCGATGGCTGATGCGGCGCAAATTTGCGAAGAGGCTGACCCCGACGTTATCGATATTAATTTTGGCTGTCCTGTGAAACGTGTTGCGGGAAAAGGCGCCGGTTCGGGCATGCTGAGAACGCCGGAACGGATGCTCGAAATTACCGAAAAGGTGGTGAAATCGGTCGGTAAACCTGTTACCGTGAAAACGCGCTTGGGTTGGGACAACGATTCGAAAATCATTGTCCGTTTGGCCGAGCAATTGCAGGATTGCGGCATTGCCGCGCTGACCGTACATGGGCGCACACGCGCTCAAATGTACACCGGACAGGCCGACTGGAAGCTAATTGGCGAGATAAAGAACAATCCGCGGATGCGCATCCCGATTATCGGGAACGGCGATATCGATTCGGCGCGGACGGCAGGGCAACGTTTCGACGAAACGGGGGTGGATGCCGTGATGATTGGCCGTGCAAGTTTCGGGCGCCCGTGGATTTTCAGCGAGGTGAAACATTTTCTCGAAACCGGGGAAGAAGTCCCCAAAGAATCGTTCTCATGGTACCTTAACATTCTCAAACAGCAAGTGCTGCAAAGCGTTGAACGATTGGACGAACGGCGCGGCATCCTGCACATTCGGCGGCATTTGGCAGCAACGCCCCTGTTTAAGGGCATACCTGATTTTAAACCGACGCGCATCGCTATGCTGCGGGCAAATACGGTCGAAGAACTCTTCGGTATTATGGACGGGATTGAGGAAAAATTGGCGTTGCGATAAACAGGTTATTACGGAGCAATAATTTGCGGTTTATCGATAACGACGGCCTCTTTCAAAATTTGGTCTTTCGGCGAGAACAAATTGGGGTTTGCAAACTGTTTCAGGTCGCCCCTTGTTGAAGCGCCGTAAGGATAAGGTTCGCCGGTAATCAATGAAAGAGCCTTGGCAAACAAATAATCGTCTTTGTCTCCGATAGGCTTCCACGTTTTTGTGTTATATTCCTGAGATTCTATGGCATAATTGGGGATTAGTCCGTCGGTGGAGATGAAATCGTTTCCGTTTTTGTCGGTGTAACGTCCTACAATCGGCTGCATAGCCCAGTTTTTCAAGGTATTCTTCTGACTCAGTGTCATTGAGGATTCGTCATACAGCGGTTGAGCTCGCGAAGCGCCATTCGCATCTTTAAACGAGTCGTAGGCATGAATGGTTATGGACACGGTATATTTGCCTCCTGTTTTTTCGCCGATATGCACAACATCCATATAAGGAGCCAAACAAAACGTGAGCAATTCGGAGGCCGAATACGAACCGCTTGTGGCGATAATGTATATCTTGCTCAAATTCAAGTTCACGTTTAACGGGTTTTGTTCCGTAGATTTGGTATAATCGCCCAGATAATCGTTTCTATCCCAGTCGTATTTGTCGTAAATAGCATTCAAATTGTCGTTGTATGAAATGGAGCTGAAAACGCTTTTGTTTTCCACATACGTTTTGGGAGCGATCAGCGAAGCCAAATAAACTGCCGCAGAAATATCGCCTCCCGTATTGTATCTTAAATCGAGCACCAACTCATCGATTCCTTCTTGTTTGAATGTTTGAAAAGCATTGTACAGGCTCGAATTGTAATTGCTTATAAAATTCGTATAGAACAAATATCCTGTGTTTTTACCTCCAAGCGTATAAATGTTTTTGTACAATACGGGATCGGTATTGAAGTTCGCCGGAGTAATCTGAACATCGCGGGGATTTTCCAAGTTTTGGTCGTAAACGGTAAAAACGGTCGCGCTTGTTGCTCCATAAATTGCGGAATAATTGTTGATGTTCAATGGCGTTCCGTTAACGTGGGTAATCACCTCTCCTCTCTTCAATCCCGCTGCCGCTGCCGGGGTATTGGGGAACACGTAGCGGACAAAAGCCACAATATTTGTATAAGTATTGTCGTACCACAAAGGGAGGGGATTGAAGCCGAAAGCCTTTGTCTCTTCGCCGGAAAAACTGGACAAGAGGCTCTCTACATCATCGGTAATCCACGACCAGCCGTGTTCCGAATCAGTAGAATTGAGGATGCTGTAAAAATATTGTTCCGGATCCGAATCTTCCGTTGTCGGAACCTTCGATGCCACTTCTTTATTCCACAGGTAATAGGAAGACATCCCGTCGTAAACGAATTGCGTAACCAGATTGACCTCTCCTTCCACCAGTTCAATGCTTCCCGAATGATCATCCTTGCATGAGGGTAATGCTGCGAAAAGGAGCAGCATGACCGCCGATATCCATAAACCAAATTTTTTCATATCATTTGTTTTTTTAACGTGGTTTGATTTCACTAAGAATACATGCGAAAGTAAGCTATATTTTTATTAGAAAATGTTATTTTCAACTATTTAACACACCTTTTCCCCAACGGAGAATTTCCGGTTCGTCGGATGTGCAGTCCACAACCGTAGAGGGTTCTATGCCCCCGTATCCGCCGTCGATAACGATATCGGCGGCATTTCCCCATTTCTCGTGGATAAGTTCGGGGTCGGTGGTGTATTCCATTTCATCATCGGGGTCAGTTAGCGAAGTGTTCAGGATGGGATTTCCGAGTTGTTCCACGAGCCTGCGAATGATATTGTTGTCGGGGACACGGATTCCAACGGTTTTTTTCTTCTTGTAGATTTTCGGCAGCGATGATGTGGTGTTGAGGATAAACGTAAAGGGGCCGGGAAGATTTTTCCGCATCAGTTTGAATGTTGGCGTATCCACCTTGGCATATTCGCTGATGTTGCTCAAATCGGGACAGATGATGGAAAGGTTGCTTTTTTCGGGATTGATGCCTTTCAGAGCGCAAATGCGCTCCACCGCCCGCACATTGAGTGCGTCGCAGCCCATCCCGTAAACGGTATCGGTAGGATAAACGACAATGCCGCCGTCGCGCAAGATGCTCACAGCCTTTTCAATTTCTTTCGGATTCGGGTTTTCGGGATATATTTTTAACAGCATGATCGAGTAAAATTACAATCAAGGGGCAAAGAAACAAAAAAAAGGTCAATAAATCAGGGGGATGGGGCGTTTTTTTATGAAAAACGGTTGCGGATAACATTGTTCCGCAACCATTTCTATCCAGATTTTCCGCATCGGTGAAGGTTATCCGTAAATCACCTTTCCTTTTTCGTCTTTATATTCGTCGAGCCCGCTGCTGTACTGCTTCATAGCGCGAAGGCTCATGCCCATGCTCGAAAATCCGCCGTCGTGGTAGAGATTTTGCATGGTTACTTTGCGTGTCAGGTCCGAGAACATCACGATGCAGTAGTCGGCGCAATCGGCTGCGGTGGCATTTCCTATCGGAGACATGCGTTCCGAAAAGTCGATCAAATCGGTGATCCCTTTCACGCCGCTTCCGGCAGTGGTCATGGTGGGCGACTGCGAAACAGTATTCACGCGGACGCCTTTCTCGCGGCCGTAGATATACCCGAAGCTGCGGGCGATGGATTCGAGCAAGGCCTTGGCGTCGGCCATATCGTTGTATCCGAAAAATGTGCGTTGCGCGGCCACATAACTGAGCGCCACCACGGAGCCTCCCTCCGCAATAGCGTCGAGTTTCTTTGCCACCTGCAAGGTTTTGTGAAACGAAATAGCGGAGACGGCAAGCGTTTTGTCGAGCAAATCGTAATCCAGATCGTCGTAAGTGCGTTTTTTGCGCACATTTGGCGACATGCCGATGGAATGGAGCACAAAATCGATTTTTCCACCCAGAATTTCCATCGATTTGGAGAAAACCATCTCTAAATCTTCTACGTTGGTGGCGTCCGCCGGAAGGATTTCGGCGTTGAGTTTTTTGCCGAGTTCGGCTGTTTCGCCCATGCGGACAGCTACCGGAGTATTCGTTAATGTGATGGCGGCTCCTTCTTCTACGGCACGTTCGGCAACTTTCCATGCGATTGACATATCGTTCAAAGCTCCGAATATAATGCCTCTTTTTCCTTTTAATAAGTTGTAACTCATAATGTTATTCAGTTTATAATTTTAAAACCGGAATCAGGTTTTCCGGCCTACCCATAAAAAATTGCACAAAATTACAAATTTTGTGCAATACAAAAGCGTTTTTTGAATAGAAATAAATACGGAGGAAATAAAAAAACTTCAATCGTTTTTTTATTTTTCGAGTTTATTCTGCCCGCATCGCACAATAAATTTTGGTTTTTTGGATTATATTTGCAGCGTGAAACGATAAAAAGAATCGTTCAACCTTATTTAGAGACAAATATTTTTAATATGATGAACCCCGTTTCTTCCCGTTTAGCGGCCCTTTCGCCGTCCGAAACGCTTGCGATGTCGCAGAAAAGTAACGAATTGAAGGCGCAAGGAGTAGATGTTATCAACCTGAGTGTAGGCGAGCCCGATTTCGCTACGCCCGACCACATAAAAGGCGCGGCCAAGAAAGCTATTGACGATAATTTTTCGTTCTATTCGCCCGTTCCGGGATACCTCGCTTTGCGGAAGGCTATTGCCGATAAATTGCAGCGAGAGAACAACCTGACTTATTCGCCCGACCAAATTGTCTGTTCCAATGGGGCAAAACAGTCCATTTGCAACGTTATCCTCTCCATCATCGATAAGAACGACGAGGTGATCATCCCCGCGCCGTATTGGGTCAGCTATCCCGAAATGGTGAAATTAGCCGGGGGCACGCCTGTATCGGTTTACGGCGGCATAGAGCAGGATTTCAAAATCACTCCCCTTCAATTGGAGGGCGCCATCACCCCGAAAACGAAAGCCGTCATCCTCTGTTCGCCGTCGAACCCGACGGGGAGCGTTTACACGCGAGACGAGCTGAACGGGTTGGCCGACGTGCTGGCAAAATATCCCGATATCGTCATTTTGTCGGATGAAATTTATGAGCACATCAATTACGTGGGGCAACACGAAAGCATTGCTCAATTCGATAAGGTCTGCGACAGGGTAGTTGTGGTGAACGGTGTATCGAAAGGATATGCCATGACCGGATGGCGCATCGGTTGGATTGCGGGGCCTAAATGGATTACCGCAGCCTGCTCAAAATTGCAGGGACAATATACTTCGGGGCCGTCGTCGATCTCGCAAAAAGCGGCGGAGGCCGCCTACACAGGCGACCAGACTTGCGTTTCGGAGATGCGCAAAGCTTTCGAAAGGAGAAGAAACCTGATTGTGGGATTGCTCAGCGCTATTTCGGGTTTGAAAGTAAACAACCCGATGGGTGCGTTTTACGTTTTTCCCGAATGTAAAAGCTATTTGGGAAAATCATTTGGCGGTAAGAAAATCGATTCGGCCGCTGATTTGGCAATGTACCTGCTCGAAGAAGGGCACGTAGCCTGTGTGGGAGGCGATGCCTTCGGAGCGCCGGGCTGCATCCGTTTGTCGTATGCCGCGTCGGACGAGCAAATCGAAAAAGCGATAGCCCGAATCAAAGAGGCCTTGTCGAAATTGACATAAGTCTTTCGCTGAAATACTTGGCTTTGCTCACCAACCTGATGTGTCAGAATCGGGCTTCTATCATCACCGGAAAATGGTCCGACGGGAAACGACCGTATTGTTGCTCGTTCAGCGTCCCGTATTTCTCCACGGTGATACCGTCGCTTACCCAAATGTAATCGATGCGTGCGCTCATCGGCGAATGGAGGTTGTAGGCATGAAAGGTGCCGGTTGTGCCGTAAGGCGGCTGTTTGCTTATCAGGTATGAGTCTCGCAGTTTTCCGTCGTCGTAAATAAGCTGTATCGGTTCCTGTTCGGGCGTAGCGTTGAAGTCCCCCGTGCAGAAAACGGGCTCTTTAGCGGCAAGTTTCTTGATGGTCTCCATCAATAAAATCGAAGAATTTCGCCGAGCTACTACCCCTTCGTGATCGTAATGCGAGTTGAAGAAGAAAAATTTTTTACCCGATTCTTTGTCTTTGAATTTTGCCCACGAGCAGATGCGGTTGCAACACCGGGCATCCCATCCTTTTCCGGGGACGTCAGGCGTTTCGGAGTACCAGAAATTGCCCGATTGAAGTACTTCGAAACGGTCTTTTTTATAGATAATGGCCGAATGTTCCCCCGCCTCTTCGCCGTCGTCGCGCCCCGCTCCTGTGTAAGCGTAATTACCGAGTTCGAGGATGCCGTCCAACTGATGTTTAAAGCCTTCCTGTGTCCCGAAAATATCGAAATTGTGGAACCGTATCAGCGATTTTACCCTCTCTTTCCGGTGCGACCACGAGTTGAGGCTGTCCACAGGCGTGTCCAGGCGCAAGTTGAACGTGGCGACGTTTATTCTGCACTCTTTGCTTTTTTTCGCCTGAACGAAAACAGTTGTTGCTGTCATGACCATCGTGATTAAAAATAAGAATATTCTTTTCATACGTAAATTATATTTATTTGATTTATAAGTATATATTGCTTTGTGTTTTACGGATACGCCGTTATCCAGATCCGAGGAGAGATTTCCATATCGTTATGGAATCCGAGAACAAACGATTCTATTTTTTTACCTTCCATTTCTTTGCTGAGAGGCAGGTAGTAGGTATAATTTCCATCGGCTTGACTGTACGTATATTCCCATGTATTGGAGGCGAAAGACGGGGCTCTGTCGGGTGAGCCGACGTATAGGTCGTCGATTTTGAATCCTGCGTAAGCTCCTTCCACGCCGTGTTTCCCATCAATGGCAACGCACAGATAATCGCCGTTGTTGATTTTATCGAGCGTGAACTCCGTTTTCCATGCTTTGGTTACCGGGCGCATTTCGCGGAACAGGTTGCTGGCGTGCCATTTTGACCGTTCGACAGCTTGACCGTCGCGATAGCCGATAATTTCGGCGATTCTTTTCGGTGCGGTGTTGATGCGCAGGTAGCGGAAAGAAGCGCCCTCTGCTAACACTGCCGATAATTCGTTGAGATTGGCGTCGGGACACAGTTTTGTTTCTTTCCAATGAAGTAAATCATCTGAAATAAAAGCTGTTATCGCAGAACCCAGTCCGGCGCTGAGCGTAAGAGAATAGATATCGGGAAAGCGGAACGTGAGTTGATCTAATGTTGTAACTGCGCCCAAATCGAGGTAAAACGCCGATTTGCCGTCCACGCGGCGGTCGCCCCACCTGAAATCTATCGAAAAAGAGGTGGAATTGTCGCCGTCGAAGAGGTATTTGTCCCAAACCTCCCTGCCGATAAAGGATTGCTGATTGAAAAACGCCTCTCGTGCCTTTTTTACTTGAGGAATTTTTGTTTCGCCGGAACGGAAAAGAGAGCGAAGCTCAAGCGCATTGTTATCAGCTGCATAACAGGTTGCGTAATAGATGGATGATGCGTCTTCGGGAACCGGACAAGGCTCTAAATCGGCAACGTGTCGCGGGACGGGGATGAATGATTTATCGCGTTTTACGGCCGCTGTCCGTATTTCTGCATCGTCGTCTTTTTCGGTCGATAGTTTAACCAAGGCCGAACGGAAAGGCAAGACTTCGATTTCGACTTCAGAAGCGTATTTTTGCGGTTTCAATGTTTCGTAATACGGATGCAGGATACAGATGTTTATTTTTCCTTTTGCGGTAAGCCCTATTTCGTTGTCCAAGCGTATTTTATATTTCTTGGTTTCCCACGAAAGATTGCGAAGGGTAATAAAACGGGTTGCCGCGTCGCCGCGGGAAACGGCGTTCATCCCGTATCGGCTTTCCGGCAAGATTATGCCATCGACAAGGATTTTGCGGTATTTTCGGTGCAGATTAAAAATGTAGGCCAAATAAGGAAACTCATCATCGCGAAGAAGCCATGGGTTCCCATAAATCTGCGGGGCGAGAATCAGATTACGGTTAAAAGCCTGAAGAATAAGATCATCGTCCCAATAATCGAGGCAGGAAGAGAGGCAAACACCGTGGTCTTCGGTCAGCCGGGTCAGATTGGGGGGCAATTCGCGGGAGAGCGCAGCGGCACGGTGATGTGGCGCCGTTTGGCGATTGGTCATAAACACGTCGATGTATGTCTCCGCTCCTCCGAGCAGAAAGGTTGTAGCGTATCGTTCTCCGGAGCCGAGTTGCAGCCGGTGGTTGAGCAAAATCATATCGGGAGCGTAATGGCGTACCTGACGCATCATAGCTTCAAATTCGCCGTATTTTTCGGGACGGAGAGGGCCGCAAACGCCGTCAAGTTTCAGCAGACCGAAATTGTAATCGCGAAACAAACTGACAATCGTCTCTGTTCTTTCGGAGGCTGTTTCGGGAGTGTCGCCAAAGCCGTCGGGACCGCCCCACATACCGAGTTTTGTGCCCATTGAAGCGGCAAAGCGGCTCACATTTTTGAAATTTTCCGGAAAATTTTGTTTGAAACGGTCGGATTTCATGCTGCCATAATACAGCGAGCCGTCGATGTTCCCTGCATCAAAAGCGTAAATGTCGAGTTGAAGTCCGTAAGTGTCGTGTAACCACTTGAAAAAATCGAGAAAAATAAGGCTTTGAGCTTCCGTGCTTCCTTCATTGGTATTGCTTATCCATGAGAAATATTCCGATTTGGAAGGGGTTTTTTCGTCCGCTCCTGAGGGGGGAAGATTTCGGGAATCCTGAGGATATGCCGATTGAAAAACCAATAAAGCCATTAACAGAATGCTGTTTTTCATTTTTATAAATTGAAATGGAATTTCTTAGGGCAAAATTAAAAAAAACAGGCAACATATTGCATTCTTTCGCAAAAAAAAGGATGCAGCTATTATGGCTGAAGTTGAAAAAAACGTATCTTTGGGGAAAAGAAATAATCAATCAAACACTTAAAAGTACAAACTGAAATGAAAAAAACAATCATCGTATCCGCGCTCATCTTCTGCACCGCATACACTTTCGCACAAAAAAATCCGTTTGAAAAATTTTCGGATATGGACGGCGTAACGTCGGTTTTTATTTCCAAAGCGATGCTTTCCAAAAATACCAATACAGAATTTAGAGGGCTGAGGGGAGATCTTATCAAGAATTTGTCGTCGGTCCTTGCTTTTGGTTCAGATGATGTCAAAAAGGCCCCCAAAATGATATCGATGGCCAACAAGATAATAAAAAAGAACAATTACGAATTGCTGATGCGTGTGAAATCGGAAGACAACAGAAAAGTGAATTTTTTTATGAAAGGCAAGCCCGAAAACATACAGGAGTTGATAATGATTGTCGATGGAGGCAAAGACAACGGAAGTCTTGTGCTGCAGTTGCTTGGCAACTTTTCCATGCAGGAAGTGGAAGAAATTACAACTACAATATCAGGTGCTCTGTAACAACTTGACTATTTATAATTTTTCGAATATTTTATTTATTTCTGCATAATCCAAAAATTTTATGCTATTTTTGTTTTGATATTTTTTCACAGGGTTATTAATTATTAGCTGTAAAAGAGAAGAAAAAATAAACCTAAACCCTCCCGTCATGCAAAATACATCCCACATATTTTTTCTCCCCACAATCCTGCGCTACCTGCTGTTGCCCCTTCTGCTATCATTCATTGTCAAGCCGACCGCACAGGGACAGGAATCCTACCCGATGACCTTTACTGACAGTCAGGGGAATATGTATCAGGTGGAGGTGGAAGAAAGGGAGACCGACTCCACATCAACGAAGGTAAAAACCACTTACCTTGGCCGACAAACCACGCCCGTCCCGCCCGACAGTTACGACCGCAACCGGATCGACAATGCACAGGTCGACCTCACCTTCATCCCCTCCGGCAAATACGCCTTTGACGCATGGACAAAAGACTGCTTGAAAAGCGGGCTGCTGCGCAATTTCTACCAAACCGTGGGCGACGATTACTGTCCGCCATGGAAACTGATGGTTGAAGGCGGAACGGATTTTGTGAAAGCAAAAGTTGCGCCGAAAGTCGAAGGCTTCAATCCCAAACTGACACTATTCACCACGCCTCAGGGCACCCGCTACGAAGGCCATTACGACAGCCTGTCGCAGGAATACACCCTGAACCTTGCCTCCGGAGCAAACCGCGATGTGCAGGAAATCTACGCCCTGTATCCCAAACCGGACGGCAAATACTTCACTTTGGGCAAACTCAACGTGCTGACAGTGGCGCGGCAAACGGTTAAATTGGAGGTCATCGAAGTGGATGGCGGCATCAAAGACGAAAACACCTTCAAAACATACCTTGACAGCGTTTATGCAAAAGTTGGGGTTGGTTTCGATATCTCGATTCAGAAATTTGATTATCAGGGGGAAAAGGCAGACTTCTTTGACAAAAAAAGCGGTGCATGGCAGGACTACAACGACCGGATGCGTGCGCTTATCAAGGCATATCGTGCCGAACACCCGACGACAAAAGGCTCTTATTACCTGTTTGTCCTCAACAGCAGCGGCGAAAGCAGGCCTGAAAGCAACGGCTTTATGCCCCGCGGCAACACTTACGGTTTTGTATTTGTGAACGGCGGGAACGCGCAAACGCTGAGCCATACGGCCGCCCACGAACTCGGCCACGGCGTCTGGAGTCTGCGCCACACATTCGACGAGGCCTACGGCAGCGCCATAGCCGCCACGGAAGGGACGACCCAAAATCTGATGGACTACAGCTCCAACGGCACACAAACGGCTTACTTCCAGTGGAGCGCTATCATCGACCCTCCGCTGTGGGTAAACCCCTTTGAGGGGGATGAGGAGTCCCAGTTGGCAATTTTCGGCGGTATCACATGGCTTGGCGATTTGCTCGGCGGTTTAGCCAAAGACGAGCAGGAAAAGGAAGTTGAGAACCTGCAAAAATTGCTTGACCATGTAAATGACAATTATTCAAATTACTTTGACCGGTCGAAATCGAAAAACGTTGACATAACACTTGATAACTACAAAGATTGGAGTGTCAGGACAGAGTCGCATAATGGGAAAATATGCCAGTCGATTTACAAAAAATTTAATGAAAAGGCGGATAACAGTTTTAATTTGTATTCTCAAGGGATTTATGTGGAAAACTACGAATTAAATGGACAGTCCTACAAAGTGGCGGTTTATTCGACCCAATCATCGGTTGAACTTAAAAATGACAATATACGGTTGAAAGGATATAAAGATTTAGCAAATAATACTTATGTAAAATCAGGATATACAAAGAAATATGGCATAATAGCATTTTATGGCAGCGACAAAAAAGTTCGGATGCTGCTTCAAATTTCAGGGGATGATACCCCTGAAAAGGTAGCCGAACAGTGGCTGAATTATTTGGCAATTGTCGTTGCTTCCGATGAACAGAAGAAATACGACGAAAGCATCTGGGATAAAATCAAAGGCACAATAAGTAAACTCTTTTCAAAAGATGAATTGCCGAAAGTGTGGGAGGAAGAATCTAACACAGAAACATATCTCAACGTACAATGGTACGGACAATTCAATGAGATTTTCAAAAACCCTTGTGGTTGTTGGAAAACCTATCCGGATTCATGTTTATTGAATAATAAATGGGTAATTATTACCAGTAATCAATGTTGTAATCGTGCCGCCAAGAAAATAATGTCAGATGCAGGAGCAACTCCCGGAAACAGAGTAATAATTGCTCAAACAGATAGACCTTGTAGCGATAAAAATGGAACAATTAAATATAGCGATAATGGCATTATTGCTAATGAAGCCAATTTTGAACAAGCCGTCCAAATTATTGATATATCATTATTTGAACACAAATTGCCAATTATGATTGGGGTACAACATCCTTATAAAGATAAATATGATAATTGGTACTACAGGTGCGGTTCAACTGAAAATAATCCAAGGGCAACGAATCACTTTATAGTAATAGTAGGAAAAGGTTATGATACAACTAAAAAAATGTCGTATTATAATTTTTATGAAGTTGTTGCCAATAATGAAAATGATGGCAAAAGCAAAAATAACAAGTTATGGATAGATACGAACCAATATTTAATAAAAGGAAACGTTTCTATTTATAACAAAGAAGATTACTATATCGTAACTGATGTTAGACAAAATCAAGGTAAAGAATATGAAATAAAACAATAAAATTTTAAGAATATGAGAACATTACTTGTAATATTCATTGCTTTAACAGCAATAGTAGAAAATTTTTCAACTTGTCAAACGCAAGGAGAAAAAAATAAGGCAGATAAATCTTATCAAAAGTTTGTAGATAAGTTTGCCGATGTTTCAGTTCCCGTTAATTTCAAAAAAATGAAATTAAGTGGAGTTGATATGACCATAGAAGAGGCTACTCGGTTTATGGGTAAATCAGAAAAAGACTTACACTACGAAGTTTATTTACCCTATATTACAGAAGATGGTAAAGAAGGCGAAGATACCGAAATGGAAGAAAATTTGCCCGGGTGCGTATTTAAATACAATTTAAATGACAGCATAAATATTCTTTGTACCGTTGAATTAAAACAAGGCGATACCGACACTACATTTGTAGCCTTAAATTCGTTTTCATTAAACGGACAACTAATAGACAGGTGTGCAATAGTAAAAGAGATTGCTAACATCCAAGATTGTTCAAGTTTTATCCTGTTGGATAAGACTCACTTACGAATCTTTTATTACAAAGAAAACAGTGAGCAAACAGAGGGAACTTGCAACTCTACTTGTTTCTACAAAAATTATGAAATCACGAATACAGGCAAATTTATCGAAAAAGACAAATCTGATATTATGTGCTTGAAAAAATCTGCAAGCAGTTATTGTAGTTATAATAAAGATTCAGACGACCCGATGAATGAATATCAATAATTTACAGTCCCTTGCTCGGCGTAGCGTCCACGCTACGTCGGGCTAAAAGCAAGGCTCCGGCCTTGCACAAACAAAAAATAAAATAAAAATAAAATGACCGAAAATTGCCTCTCACTCTCCGAACTGAACGCACAAGTGCGTAATGCCGTCCGCGATTACCTGCCAGACACCTATTGGGTTCGTGCAGAGACTGTTGACGTGCGCCGTAACCAAAACGGGAATTGTTATTTGGAATTTGTCGAGAAAGACCCTGTAACGCAAAATATTGTCGCGAAAGCGCGGGGAATTATTTGGGGAAACACCTTCAGGGCGCTTGCGCCCTATTTTGAGTCGGAAACGGGACAGGTTTTCGCCTCAGGGTTGAACGTGCTGGTGCGCGTAACCGTCGATTTTCACGAAGTTTATGGTTATAGCCTCACCGTGGGAGATATCGACCCGTCGTTCACCGTGGGAGAGATTGCCCGAAACCGTCGGCTTGTGCTGAAGAAACTTGAGGAGGAGGGAGTGCTCACACTCAATAAAGAGTTGGAGATGCCCGAATTGGCGAACCGAATCGCCGTAATCTCATCGCCTACGGCGGCCGGATACGAAGATTTTTGTCATCAGTTGGAGCGGAATCCCGCAAAATTTGTTTTTTACACCAAGCTGTTTCCCGCCGTCATGCAGGGCGACCGCAGCGAAGCATCCATCGTCGCCGCTTTGGAGCGGATTTATGAATACCGCTCTTTGTTTGACGCCGTTGCCATTATCCGCGGCGGCGGCGCCACATCGGAATTGAGTTGCTTCGATTCCTACCCTTTAGCGACCAACTGCGCCCAATTTCCGCTGCCCATTGTGAGCGGCATCGGGCACGAGCGCGACGTTAGCGTGTTGGATGTTGTGGCTCATACCCGTGCAAAAACGCCGACCGCCGTCGCGGAATTTTTTATCGAGCATATCCACAAAACGGCGAATCACCTGCTTGAGTTGCAAGAACGCTTGGTTGACGAAGCCGGAAGCCGGCTGCAAGTCGAAAAATTGTCTTTGGCAATGCTTGCCAAAGACACGATTTATCATTCCGAAAAGCAGAGCCGCAACGGTTTGTCGCAAATGGAACAAATGCAAAAACGGCTTTCGCATGCCCTTACGATGAGGTTGGAGAAAGAGCGGTCGTTTATTCGGGAGCGCGAAAGTTCCGTGCGTCTGATTTCGCCCGAAAACATCCTCAAACGCGGCTATTCGCTTACGCTGAAAAACGGCAAGGTCGTGAAATCGGCCTGCGAATTGACGCAAGGCGATGAAATAGAAACGTGGCTTTCCGAAGGAAAAATCTCGTCGGAAGTTCGCAGTATGGATAAAGAAAGCCCTGTTTTTTGATTTTCTCCCCCAAAATCCATAATTTTATCGTAAATTTGGAACGTGTAACAGAAAATTAGTATGATTGAGAATAAAATTGCAAAACCGTTTTTGAAGTGGGCCGGTGGAAAAACACAGCTCATTCCCGACATTGAAAAGACTTTGCCGGTAAATATAACGCAAACGAAGTTTACATACATCGAACCGTTTGTCGGGAGTGGTGCGGTACTTTTTTGGGTATTGAACAACTTCCCCAATTTGAAAAAAGCGGTAATCAACGACATCAACGAAGACCTAATCAACACGTATAAAACCATTGCTGATAAACCGAAAGAGTTGATCTCCATTCTTGACATTTTGCAAAACGAATATCACAATTTGGAAGGAAACGAGGAGAAAAAGAAACACTATTATTACCAAAAAAGAGAATTGTACAATTCAAGAAAAGAAGAACCTTGCGGACAAGCCGCTTTGTTTATTTTTCTTAACCGTACTTGCTTTAATGGCTTATACAGAGTGAACCGGAAGAATGAATATAATGTCCCGATGGGGAGCTACAAACATCCGACAATTTGCGACAGAGAAAACATTTTGGCAGTAAGTGAAGCCTTGCAAAAAGTAGAGATTTTGTGTGGAGATTTTGAACAAACACTTGATTATGCGGACAAAAACGCGATGTTTTATTTTGATCCGCCATACAAACCTTTGAGCGAAACATCCAGTTTCAACTCGTATGCAAAAGACGAATTTAACGATAATGAGCAAATCCGTTTGAGAAATTTTTGCAATAAACTTGACCTCTTAGGTCTTTATTGGATTTTAAGCAATTCGGATGTGAAAGGTAAAGATATGAACGATAATTTCTTCGATGATTTGTATTCCGATTTTAATATTCAACGGGTGGTAGCAAAAAGGAGCATTAATGCAAATCCCGAAAAAAGAGGGAAATTGACGGAGTTACTTATTACAAACCAAATGAACAATCAAAATTATGGCAGAGCAATTTAAAATCTTCTTATCGCAACTTTCGGAAACCAATGCAACTCTCGATTATTTCACTGATTTCGAGAAAGTGAAAGGCAACGTCAATAAAATTGCTGTTAAGCTGAATCAATTAAACTATCTGATTGGGAAAGAGAATTTGAAAGAAGCCGTAATCGAACTTTACGAGGAAAATCCAAAAGTCTTTGAAGTTTTAGACATACTGATTGCCATTCGCAAAAGCAAAAACGCCAAAACAATCAACAATAAAGGCGAAATTGTTTTACTTGATACGTATTTTACATCACCCGAACTGATTTTGGAATACATTGAAGAAACGGGATTGGCAGATGTTTTCAAAAGTAAAGACGTTACAAATTTGGTTGATTATGTTTTCGGTATTGAGGTTGGGTTAGATGTAAATACACGGAAAAACAGAGGTGGTGATAATATGTCGAAAGCGGTTTCTCTTATTTTTGATAACGCTGGCGTTTTCTACAAAAAAGAGGTATATAGTACTGTTTTCCCTGAGATCATCAGTTTAGGAGCAGATGTCAAACGCTTCGATTTTGTCATCAAAACCAAAAAGAAAACGTATTTGATTGAAACCAATTATTACAACAGCAACGGTTCAAAACCCAATGAAACAGCACGATCGTATTCTGATATTGCACCGAAAATCAATCAATACAAAGGTTTTGAATTTGTTTGGATAACCGACGGACAAGGTTGGCTTTCTGCTAAGAATAAGTTGGAGGAAGCCTCTCGTATCATTCCGAGTTTGTATAATTTGACTACGCTCGAAGATTTTATCAAGAAAATTCAGGGAGAAATTATTGATGATAAATGGTGAAATATAAAACACCGAAAATCCTATATGGGTTCAATCCACTCGCAATAGATAATTTATGCTTAAACCCTATTTCAAATCAGACGACAAAGACTTCTATCTTCTCCACGGAGATACGATGAATCTTTTACCGGAATTTGAGCATAAGTTTGATATGGTTTTTGCTGACCCACCCTATTTTTTATCGAACAACGGGTTATCCGTTCAAAACGGACAAATTGTGAGCGTAAATAAAGGGAAATGGGACAAATCCGAAGGATTTGAGTTTATCAACGATTTCAATAGAAAATGGCTTTCATTAGTCCGTGATAAAATGAAAGATAATGCTACTATTTGGATAAGCGGAACCATGCACAATATTTTTTCTGTTGGGCAAATTTTAACCGAATTAGGATTTAAAATACTCAATATCATCACTTGGGAAAAAACCAATCCGCCGCCCAATTTTTCTTGTCGATATTTCACGTATTCTGCTGAACAAATTATTTGGGCAAGAAAAAGTGAGAAAGTGCCCCATTATTTCAATTACGAGTTGATGAAACAACTCAACGGCGATAAACAAATGAAAGATGTTTGGAAATTGCCCGCCATTTTGCCTTGGGAAAAGTCGTGTGGAAAACATCCGACGCAAAAGCCCTTATCCGTTTTAACTCGTTTGATTTTGGCTTCAACAAAACCAAATGCTTGGATTTTAGATCCTTTCACGGGCAGTTCGACAACGGGAATAGCGGCAAACTTGGCAAACAGACGATTTTTAGGAATTGATAAAGAAGAAAATTTTTTGACAATCAGTAAAAATAGAAAACTTGAAATTGAAAATCCCAAAATTGTATTGGCATACAGACAAAAAATAGGTGGGTTCAACGACAAAAAAGAACTTGAACTCTTCCTTGTCGAAGAACCAAAAGTTGAATACAGAACGGAAATTAATTTTGACTGTAAACTGCAATAAAATGGAAAAACAGACTTATACTCAGGCAAAAGATGAATTGGAGGCGATTGTCGCCACTCTCGAATCGGGAGAAGCGGACATGGATACGCTGACCGAAAAAGTAAAACGTGCCGCAACCCTCATCGCTTTCTGCAAAGAAAAGCTGACGAAAACCGACAAGGAATTGCAAAAAATCCTCGATGAAATCGAATGAATTGGAACAAATGAAAGGCTTCGCTCAGAAACAGAGCGTCGTTATCGTCGCGGGCGGAAAAGGCTTGCGGGCAGGCGGCGAATTGCCCAAACAATTCTGTGAGATAGGAGGCAAACCGATGCTGATACATACCATCGAAGCCTTTCGGCGTTTCGATGACCGGATGCTTATCGTGTTGGTCCTTCCCGAAATGCATTTGAGCTTATGGGAAAAAATCCGGCAGGAATACTGTTTTGAAACGCCTGTTACGCTTGCCATTGGAGGAGAAACCCGTTTCCATTCGGTAAAAAGCGGCTTGGAAAATGTCCCCGACGATTGCATTGTGGGAGTGCACGACGCCGCGCGTCCCTTCGTCTCGCAACGGATTATCGAAGAGAGCTACCGTGTTGCGAGGAAATTTCGTTGCGGAGCAATCCCCGTTATCGGCGAAAAAAACAGTATCCGCTTGGCGTCGAAAGACGGAAGTGAACCTATAGACCGAAGCCGGATAAAAATTGTGCAAACCCCGCAGGTCTTCCCCGCCAAGTTGTTGAAGGATGCTTACCGGGTGGATTATCGCGCCGATTTTACCGACGATGCCTCGGTCGCCGAAAAAGCGGGTATTCGCCTACAACTAATTGAAGGAGACGAACTTAACTTTAAAATCACCACACCCTTAGATATGGACATCGGGCGATTGATCTTTCGGAAAAGCGCAAAATAATTGTCATTTTGCATTAAAAACCGATTTTATCGCCCTGCTTGTATTGACAAAATAACAAAAATCAGAACAAATAACTTCATTTTGTCATTTATTTCAAAAAAGGTTGTATCTTTGACGAAAGATTCAACCTAAATAAAATCCATTATGGAACGAATTGATAAGCTCGACCGACAGATCCTTGAGATTATTTCTCAAAATGCCCGCATCCCGTTTCGCGATGTGGCCGAACAATGCGGCGTTTCGCGTGCGGCCATCCATCAGCGTGTTCAGCGGATGATCGAAAACAACATCATTACCGGATCGGGATACCACGTGAATCCCCAAGTTTTGGGCTATGCCACCAATGCCTACATTGGCGTGAAACTCGAAAGAGGGTCGATGTACAAAACGGCGATACCCGAATTTGAAAAAATCCCCGAAGTTACCGAGTGCCATTTTACCACCGGGCCTTACACCGTCCTCATTAAGCTTTACGCACGCAACAACGAACACCTGATGGATTTGCTCAACAATCACATTCAGGAAGTTCCCGGCGTGGTGGCTACCGAAACGATGATTTCGCTGAGCCAGAGCATCAAGCGCGAAATTCCTATCGAAGGAAAAACAGAGGAAGACGGCAGAGCGTAAAAGCAAGCGATCAAGGTTTATCCGAAAACAGCAAAGGCGGTCAATTCAATACCGCCTTTGTCGTTTTCTCAGATCCCCTAAGGATAGGCTATACGATTATTTTTTGTCCGTATCGATAACTTTCCAAACAACCGCAGAAAGTACTGCGCCGATAAGCGGAGCCACGATAAAGAGCCAGAGTTGCGCCAAGGCCTCGCCGCCTTGAAAAATCGCCGGGCCGATGCTTCGTGCCGGATTTACCGATGTTCCCGTGATAGGAATACAAACGATGTGTACCAAAACGAGCGTCAAACCGATTGCCAAACCTGCAAATTTGCCGAACGCGCCCTCGGAAGTCGTGCCGAGCACAACCAAAACGAATACGAACGTAAAGACAACTTCGGCGATAAATGCTTGAGCCATCGTTACATCGCCGCTCCACCCGTTTGCGCCTGTCGCCGTCGGGCCGTTATGTCCGCCAACCGAAAGCAAAAGATAAATAATCGCCGAACCAATAATCGCGCCGATAATTTGGAAAAGGATGTACATTCCGGCATCTTTTCCGCTTATTTTACCGGCAACCAATACGCCGAGCGTGATTGCAGGGTTGATGTGGCAACCCGAAATTTTTCCGATAGTGTAAGCCATTGCAATAACCGACAACCCGAAAGCAAACGCCACGCCGAGTGTCCCTACGCCTGCGCCAACCAGCGCGGGAGCATTTCCTGCGAAAACGGCTGAGCCGCATCCCATTAATACCAGCACCATTGTGCCAACCATTTCTGCTAAATACTTTTTCATTTGATTTTAAGTTTTGATAATTTGAATAATAAAGATTTGGTACCTATTTGATTAGATTTGTACCATTTAAACAAATAAATGGGAAAATAGTTCTTTAAAGTGAACATTTTCAACGAAATTTGTTTTAAACAAAGACAAAGATGTTTGTCAATAAAAACAATTATACGCATGTTTTTGGACTATTTGCGGAATATCAGAGACTGTTGCCGAAACCCGTACAACAAGTATGTCTTCCCTTTGTCAATAAGCGGAAAGCCGGATGTGAAAGGAATGGTTTATTGCGATACGCACCCTCAAAAAGACGAGGGACATATCGACATTGTTACTGTCGCTTTCAACGACGAGAGGTTGATTGATAAACAGACCAACCTTGTAAAAAAGTACATAAAGGATGAACATTATACACACATCATCGCCGATAATTCTACGGACAGGGACAAACGCCGCCTCATCAAGAATATTTGCATTCGGAAAAACATCGCTTATGTCCCGATTCCGGAACACATCCACCGCCTTATTTCCACGAGGATATTTGGCGGGGCCTTGTCTCACGGAGCCGCACTCAATTGGATTTACTACAAAATATTGAAAGAGAGGGAAGCCCAATATGTGTTTTTTATCGACCACGACATGATGCCGATGAACGATTATCGCATATCGGAAGTGATGAAAGGGCAAGATTTTTATGGCGTTAAACGCGACAGGATAAACGGATGGTACGTCTGGCCGGGGTTTTGCGGTTTTCGGCTCAGCGCTCTTTCAGGTGTAAAACCCGATTTCCTCCCGATAATGGTCAAAAACACCTTCCTCGACACCGGAGGGGGCAACTATCCCGTTTTGTACAAGCATTACGACCTGAAAAGCATCCGTTTCGCTCCGGCGAAAACCTGTCGGATAAAGAAGACGGAAGACACTGTAAAGAAGGATTACAGCTATCATTTGGATTGCATTCAGGTTATCGACCGGTGTTGGCTGCATATCATACAAGCCTCCAATTTTGCAAAAATCAAGGGGAAAGACGATATGGTGGATTCGGTGATGGATAACCTCGAAAAAATAAGGGAACAAATCATTCAAAAGACGTAAAAAAAGAGCCCGGCGTTTTGCCGGACTCCCCTCGTATGACTTGCGGATTTCAGATATACATGTTTACTATAGCCTCGTAAAGTTCCTGTTTTCCGCTGATTTGCTTGGGTTCGCCTTTCGCTTTCGCATAAGCGACCAAATCTTCGAGTTTGAGTTTGCCTTCCTCAAATTCTTTGCCTTTTCCGCTGTCGAACGAAGCATAGCGCTCTTT
>JAISUH010000059.1 GCA_031272205.1 Dysgonamonadaceae bacterium
GCTTTAAAACTTTCGGGCAGCGCATCGTTCTTTTCCACTTCGGGAATTTTGATGACTAACTGACTGTTTTTCAGCGATAAATAGGCGGAGTTGCCGAAATAGAGGGTTTTCTTAATCATTGGCGCTTTCCTTTAGATGTTTTACTTCGTTTTCCAATTGCAAAAACCGGTCGAAATCGCTTTCAAAGAGGCGGTCCTGCACGATGCGATATTTTCAGAGAGATAATTTTTCGCAACGCTCACATCGCTTTTCCTGATTTTGCCTTCGGGCGCGTCTTCCCACGAAGTCAGCCCCATATTGGTCTTCTCGGCATCGGCACGTTCGACAATCAATTCAGCAGCAGTGTGTTTGTGAATTGCCCAGTGCAGTTTATTCTGAACGTTTGCAAAGAAATCGTAAGTGATTTTTGAAGTTTTGTCGTAATCCAATGCAGTGGCATAAATATCCGTAACTTTTTGATAAAAACGACGTTCCGACAGGCGAATTTCGCGGATTTTCTCTAACTGTTTCTCGAAATAATCTTTGTCGAGCACGGAGCCGCCTTTTTTCAGCCGCTCCACATCCATAACCCAGCCCTGAATGGTGTAATCCTTAACGATTTGATTTGCCCATTTGCGAAACTGCACAGCACGGTCGTTATTGACCTTGAAACCAACGGCGATAATCATTTGCAGATTGTAGTGCAACATTTCCCGTTCAACATTGCGACTGCCTTCCACCTGAACTATCCGGAATTTCCGGATAGTTGAGAAATCATCGGGCAATTCCCTGTCAGTCAGTATCTTCTGAATATACTCGTTGATTGTCCTCACGTCCACGTCATACAGCGCAGCCAACATCTTCTGTGTCAGCCAGATATTTTCAGCCTCGTAGCGCATTTCGATGCTCTGTGGATTGTCGCCTGTGGCTGCAACGAAAGTGAGGTATTCGGCAGCGGAACTTCTTATTGATATTTCATTTTTCGTTTTCATAATGCGCTTCTTTTAAAAGTTATCGTACCATCCAAATTAATTTCAAAATCTTTGCCTTCAAAGAGGCAGGTCAGTTTCCCTATTCCCAATTTTAATCGTGCCTGATATTTTGACGCATCAAATTCTGTGAATTGCTCGTCTTTTTATTTGCAAACCAATAGATTTATCCATTTCGGATTGTTTAATGCTCGTCCCCCAAGAAACAAGCAGGGAACAAAAAACAAGCGGAAACAACAGATATTTTGTTCCGCCCATTTATCTTAATAAAACTAAAAAACTACATTATATCCATCTCCTCGATCAGCCGTTTTGTGTCGGCATATTTGTCGATAATGAAGAGCACGTAGCGGATATCGACTATAATGCTGCGCTGGTAATCGGGCAGGTATTGGATATCGCCGCCCACGCCTTCCCAGTTGCGGTCGAAATTAAGGCCGATAAGCTCGCCGTTGCCGTTCATCACGGGGCTGCCGGAGTTTCCGCCGGTGGTGTGCGTGGTAGCGATAAATGCCACGGGCATCTTGCCGTCGGGCGTTTTATAATTCCCAAAATCGGCTGTTTGGTACAATTCTTTCAATTTATCGGGGACGACAAACTCCCAATTGTTGGGGTCTTCTTTCTGCACGACGCCGTCCATCGTCGATTGATAATCGTAGCTTACCGCATTGCGCGGAGCATAACCCTTCACTTGTCCGTAAGAAAGGCGAATCGTCGCGTTAGCGTCGGGAAAATGAACGTTTGCCCCGTCCATCTTCAGAAGCCCTTCGAGGTAGGTACGGCGGGCCATATCGAAGGGGTTGTCAAAGCGGCTCAACTCTTTTCTCAGCCTCCGATCTTCTTCCCTGACCGATTTGGCGAAAAGGAACATCGGGTCTTCGCGCAGCAAACGGGCTTTATCGCCGGATGCCAAAAAACGTTGCATATTTTGTTCGCTCGCGAAAATGGAACGGTCGAAAACATACTCGATAGCCGAAGTTACATTCCCGTTGAAGCGGCGGTAGAGTTCCCTGAAAATCAGGGGTTGTTGATCGCGCGGAACCAAGCGAACGTATTCCGACAACATAGCCGTCGAAACGGCCTTGTCAACCGCCGGATTGTAATTTTTGTCGGCAAATTTTCGATAGTCGATTTGCAAAGCTGCAATATATTTAGCGACAGCGACTTCGTTTCCCTCGTCGAGGGCTTTAAGCAGCGAATCGGCGGCCGCCGTCGGTGCCGAAGCAAACTCCACGCCGCGCAAAATGCCTTCGTTGAGCATCCAACTGCGAAAACGATAATCGCCCCGTTGTTTCACGATGTTGTCCATTTGGTCCAAAGCTTGCGCATACTGCGGCATTTTCTTTTTCTGCGCCCATTTGAGCAGTTTGTCCTGTTGTTCTTTTTTCAGGGCTTCGAAATCGCGAAGGTCGATAGCCCAATTGGTACCGATAGCGTTTTTGTAGGCGTTCGTAGAGGTCGAATATTTGGCGGCATACTGTATTTTTACGGCCGGGTCTTTCAGCATCTCTTTGAGCATCGCCTTCTGGCGGATGTTGCGCATGTTGATGCGCACGGCGTTGTCGATATCGCGCCGCTCGGCCACCTCCCACGAGGTATAATACTTGTTGGTCGTCCCGGGAAAACCCATAATCATTGTAAAATCGTTTTCGCGGACGCCTTTGGTAGAAATTTTCAGCCACCGCCGAGGCTTCAATGGCCGGTTGTCGGGCGAATAGTCGGCCGGCTCTCCGTTTTTATCGGCATAGATACGGAAAACGGAAAAATCACCCGTATGGCGCGGCCACATCCAATTGTCGGTATCGGCGCCGAATTTTCCGATAGAACTGGGAGGGGCGCCCACCAAGCGGATATCGGAATATATTTTTTTCGTGAACAGGTAATATTGGTTGCCGTTGAAAAAGGCTTTGATTTCCACCTCAACGCCCTTTGTCCGCTTTAGCGAATCTTCCCCGAAGCGTTCGCGGGCAATCCGGTTGAGGTAGGTCGGCGAGAGGAAAAACACGCCGTCTTTATCCTGCGCCTTGTCGCGGGTGAGGCATTGCTTCACATAATCGGTAACATCGTCGATTTTTTCGATAAACGTAACTGTCAGCCCCGGATTCGGCAGTTCTTCGGTCGGTGTCGCCGCCCAAAATCCGTTTTCGAGATAGTTGTTTTCGAGCGTGCTATGGTTCTGTATATAGCTGTATCCGCAATGATGGTTGGTCAGGACAAGTCCCTGCGAAGAAACCACTTCGCCCGTGCACCCGCGGCCAAATTGCACCACGGCATCTTTGAGCGACGAGCCGTCGGGATTGTATATATCGTAATCCTGCAACTTCAAGCCGAGCGCTTTCATGTCGGCGTATTTTTGATGCTTGAGCAACTGGAGCATCCACATACCCTCGTCGGCAGAAAGAGAAGCGACAAAAGCGAGGAAGAGCGTAAAGAGAAGCATTTTTTTCATTTCACAAAATAGGATTTCAACATTCAATCGGTCTTTTATTTTCAAAAACAAGGACAAAGATGCTAAAAAAATCGGAGTATCGCAACACAAAGGTTGTAAAGATACGACATACCCTATCTCTACAAATATTGAATTTTTCCTGTTTTAATACCAAAAATTCTCGTTTTAATACCGTTTGTAAGCTTTACATTCACCACTTTTGTTGTCGTCAATTAATAAAAAAACTAAAATGAACACAACAATCCATCGCGCAAAAGCGCACCGTTTTCCGGGCAAACTATTTTGCTTGATGCTGATAGCAATGACTATCGTAAGTTTCGCATCCTGTAGAAAGAAAGTAACAGGCGTTTCGTTAGACAAAACTGTTCTGTCGCTGATTGTGGGCGACGTCGAGCAACTGATAGCAACCGTTGAACCGATGGATGCTAAGGGTAAGTCGGTAATTTGGACAAGCAGCAATGCCAATGCGGCCATCGTAGATAACAACGGCAACATTACAGCGCGTGCGAGCGGCAATGCAACTATTACCGTTACCACCAACAACGGCAACAAAACCGCAACCTGCGAGGTAACAGTAAGCCCCGACCCCTTAACTTATGACGAAGGCGTAGTAATTAATGGCATCATTTGGGCAACTTGCAATGTGGATGCCCCCGGTGCTTTCGCTGCAAATCCTGAAGACGCGGGAATGTATTATCAATGGAACCGAAAAGTGGGATGGTCTTCTTCCGATCCAAAGGTTAACTCAAACGGCGGTACAACTTGGGACAATAACAGATCAACCGGCACAGAATGGGAATTAGCTAACGACCCATGCCCAGCCGGTTGGAGAGTACCTTCTCACGATGAATTGCAAAGTTTGATTGATGCCGGCAGTTTCGGGACAACCCAAAACGGCATATCCGGCAGAATTTTTGGCATAGCGCCAAATACTGTTTTTCTGCCTATTATGGGCTATCGCGACAGCCTTGGTTTCTTGATGAAGGTCGGCTCATCAGGTCTCTATTGGAGCCGTACGCAGTATAACTCCGGAGAAGCGCGGCTCATGGCCTTTAACACTGAACTCATAGACAATACCCATGGTGAGGCCTCTCACTACGGATTTTCAGTCCGCTGCGTGAAAGCAAAATAAAAATCAACAACAACATCACTTTAAAATTTATAAAAAAAATGGGAACAAAAAATCGATCAACAAAAACGGCTATGGGCATATTTCACTGCGCAGCTATGGCGATAATAGCACCGGCTATCGTAAGTTTCGCTTCCTGTGGAAAAAAAGTAACAGGCGTTTCGTTAGACAAAACTGTTCTGTCGCTGATTGTGGGCGACATCGAGCAACTGACAGCAACAGTTGAGCCAACAGGCGCTAACAAATCGGTAACTTGGACAAGCAGCGATACCGGTATTGCCACAGTGGATAAGGACGGCAAGGTTACAGCGCTTGCGAAAGGCGATGCAATGATTACCGTTACCACCAACAACGGCAAGAAAACCGCAACCTGCGCGGTAACGGTAGAGGGGGTGCTGATCAATGGCATCGTATGGGCTACCCGCAATGTGGATGCCCCCGGCGCTTTTGCCGCCTCGCCCGAAAGTTTCGGCATGTTTTATCAGTGGAACAGAAAAATAGGTTGGAGCAGTACTGACCCACTGGAAAATTCCAACGGCGGCACAACTTGGGACAGCAGTGTTCCTGACGGTACAACATGGGAGTCGCCAAACGACCCCTGTCCTGTCGGTTGGCGTGTTCCTGCGCAGGAAGAACTCGAATCTTTGCTTAATACCGACTACGAATGGATAACTCAGAACGGAGTAACAGGAACTGTATTCGGCTCTGCTCCTAATACTATTTTTTTGCCTGCTGCGGGCTACCGCATCAACGACAACGGGATGATGCGTATTGTAGGCTCGGACGGCTTTTATTGGTCAAGTTCGCAAAGCAATAACATCTACGTTCGCACCTTTGATTTCCAAAAAGGCTACGCAAGCATGTACAACGACTTCCGCAATTTCGGCTTTTCTATCCGCTGCGTGAAAGCAGAATAAAAATCAACAACAATCCATCACTTTAAAATTCATAAAAAAAATGGGAACAAAAAATCGATCAACAAAAACGGCTGCAGGCGTATTTCGCTGTGCAACTATGGCGCTGATAGCAATGGCTATCGTAAGTTTCGCATCCTGTAGAAAGAAAGTAACAGGCGTTTCGCTAAACAAAACCACCCTGTCGCTGATTGTGGGCGACGTCGAGCAACTGATAGCAACCGTTGAACCGATGGATGCTAAGGGCAAGTCGGTAACTTGGACAAGCAGCAATGCCAATGCGGCCATCGTAGATAACAACGGCAACATTACAGCGCGTGCGAGCGGCAATGCAATAATTACCGTTACTACCAACAACGGCAACAAAACCGCAACCTGCGAGGTAACGGTAACTCTTGACCCCTTTAAAGATGACGGTGTGATCCTTAACGGCATAACATGGGCGACCCGCAATGTGGATGCTCCCGAAAAATTTGCCGCCACGCCGGAAAGTCCGGGA
>JAISUH010000085.1 GCA_031272205.1 Dysgonamonadaceae bacterium
CAGCGAATCGACTCGAAAGCGAGTTCCCAGCGACGTTCGTTTTTGATAGCGTCGAGCGAATAGGAAACCGGCGCTAAATGCGAGCGTGCGCGCACTTTGTTCAAACCGTCGGCATTTTCCTTCAACTCCGACTGCATCAGAAGCACATCGGCAAAGCGGATATGAATCAAATCGGCAATGTTGTTGAGCGATTGCGAAACTACCGGACTCATATCGGGATAGAGTTGCAAACCGAAAGCGCGGAACTGCCCATCCTGATACGAAAGCACATTGATGTATTTTTTCTGGTGATAACCGGTTTGTTCGTAATAACGATACGAAACGGTATAATCGGGTTCATCGGGAGTCAAACGACGGTCGAAAATCATTTCCGATTTGTTGTTCGGGTTATAGGCGCGATACGACCAGATTGAACCGGTCAGACGCGGATCCTGAGTATAACCGTCGAGATAGGATTGCGAAGCCGCCCAAACGCGCCACTCGTCAACCATTGCCGGAGAAACGGGACCTGCACCCCAGCCCTGACCGAAAGGATAACTCTGATAAGTGGGATCTTTAACCATATCGTCGCCCGAAGGGGAGAAAAATTGCGAAACGGTGTTGCTGAACCACGTGAAAGTCCAGTCGTTGCCTTTGAGTTTGTGCTTGTTGGCAAAAATGGTTTCTTCGCCACCCAAACCGTCCCACGAAATATGGTTATTCACCACATAATTGTATTTATAACCGGCTGTGTTGTCGTTCGTTGCAGGATTGGAATACGCCCAAAGACTGCGCTGGTCGGAAATCAGTTTGTGTCCCGAATTGCTTACGCAATCGTCTATCCAATTGATAACCTGCTGCTTGGTGATACCGCCCGGCAGTTCGGTTTTTGCATAACGTCCTGTGTAGAAAAGGAATACACGCGCCATCATCGATTGAGCGGCGGCTCTGGTCGCATGACCTGCCATAGAGGATCCATTGGGATAAATTTTATTAGGCATCAATTCGATGGCTTTTTGCAAATCGGAAGCGATCACTTCATACACCTCTTCCACCGAAGCGCGTTCTTTTTTCTCCACGTCGCCGGTTGAAGTACGCAAAGGCACGCCGCCAAACATTTGCGCCAATTCGTTGTAGGCAAAAGCGCGAAGGAAATAAGCTTCACCGAAACAGCGATTGCGTTCGGCTTCGCTCGACCATTGTTTGACGTTATCCAATGTTTCGAGGGCATTGTTGGCGTGGTGAACAATCTTGTAGCAACGGCTCCACAAACTTGAAAGTCCGTTGATATTGGTGTACATCAGGAAGTTGGTCGCACAGTTGTTTGACGCTTCGAGATTGCCGCCGAGACAGTCGTCGCTGGCCAATTGGGCAGTATAGATATACGAAGACAATTCGGGGTCTTCGAACAACAGCGGCGCATAGATGGCCGTAACCACTTCATTGGCCTCCGCTTCGGTATAGGGAAAATTTTCGGTCGATTTCTGGGTCAGACTTTCGGTATTGAGGAACCCCTCGCAAGCTGCCATAAAAACCGTCGCCAATAGAATTACGATATATTTTTTCATGTCGTTTTAAAATTTAATGTTAGTACCTATCATATATACTCGTGAGCTCGGATAAAAACCGAGGTCAACGCCCTGCGACCACGAATAACCGCCTTCTGCGCTAAAACCGACTTCGGGGTCCATACCCGAATAACCGGTAAAGGTATAGAGGTTTTGAGCCGTAACATACACTCTCAACTGCTGCACCGGAAGTTTGGAGAGCAAGCGTTTAAAGTCGTAACCCAAGGTTACGTTCTTGATTTTCATGAAATCGGCATTTTCGACGTAGATATCCGAAATGCGGTTCCAATTGGACGATACCGAACTCGACAGACGCGGGAAGCGGTCGGAAGTGCCTTCGCCGTGCCAACGTTGGAAAATATCGGTGGTAAAGTTCGACTGCGGCGAAGCGACATAATCGCGGTAGCATTTCATAATTTGCTGACCAAATGCGCCATAAGTAGTTACGTCGAGCGAAAGACCTTTGTAATCGACATTGAACGAGAAACCGAGCGTAAAGTCGGGATGCGGATTTCCGATTTCGGTGCGGTCGTCGGCGTCAATTTTACCGTCATTGTTTACATCCACCCAGATCACATCGCCCGGTTGGGTGTTGGCGCCCAGCAATAGCGGGCCGGTGTAATTGTCGATTTGCGCCTGATTCTGGAAGATTCCTGCCGATTTGTAGCCGTAGAAATAACCCACCGGACGTCCCACTTCGGTGCGGAAACATTCGTCGGATCCTTCCCAAAGCACGCTGATGGGGCCGTGAAGGATGCCTTCGGAATTACCGATTTCGAGTACTTCGTTTCGGTTGTGTCCCAGCGAGAGGTTCGTTCCGTATTGGAAATTCTTCCCAACACGGTCGTTCCATCGCAAAACCACTTCATAACCGGTGTTCAGCACACCACCATAGTTGATCGCCGCCGGCGATACGCCAAGGTCGCCCTGATTGGGAGGAGTAACCAACCAATCGTAAGTATGGCGACGGTACCAGTCAAATTCAAAAGACAGGCGGTTATTGAGCAAGCGTGCATCGAAGCCCAAATCGAACATCTGTTGGGTTTCCCATTTCAAGTCGGGATTAACGCCTCGGCTGACATAAGAGCCGGTTGCAGCGTCGCCCATCGAGTTGCCGAAAGGATAGCCTCCGTAGGTTGCACTGGTAGAGATTTGACCTACATACTGGAATCCGCTGACTCCGTCGTTACCGTTCTGTCCGAAAGAAGCGCGAAGTTTAAAGAAATCAATGGGTTTCAATGTTTCAGCCCAGAAATCTTCGTTGGAAATCACCCAACCCGCCGAAACAGACGGGAAATAGCCCCAGCGATGTCCGGGAGCAAATTGTGAAGAACCGTCGGCGCGTAAAATCACGGAAGCCATATAGGTTTCGTTATAGTTGTAATTGACGCGGCCAAAAAAGGATGCACGACCCGATTGAATCGTCGGCGAACCTGTCAAAGATTGAATGGTTGTCGTCCGCTGGGGAACGTTGTTCAAAAAAGCGTGTTCAAAATCATAAAACTGAGAATCTTCGGCCGAAGCGGCGAGCGATTCGCTCAATTCCTGACGGGCAACGCTCTGTCCGGCCAAGATATCGATGTTGTGTTTATCCAATTGCAGGATATAATTGGCCGTATTTTCCCAACTCCACCAGTTTGAAACCGCCATCGACTGCGAAACCAAGTCTTTTTGGCGACCCAACGTTGCCGTCAGGTTTCCGTAAGCAGGCGTATAGGAACGATAACTCGAAGCGCTCATCAAATACCCGAACTGCGAACGCAAAGTCAGATTTTTCATCGGTTTGAGTTCCGCATACAAACTGGATTGCAAGGAGTGTGTTTTGCTCAGGTTTTGATTCATCTGATAATCCATATAAGCAATGGGGTTTTTGTTGGCATTGCTTGATGTATCCCAATTGTAGGGATCGGCGGGATCAGCCTGCTGGTCGGCATAGAGGAAATAATCGCCATTGGCATTGTATGCATGCATCAGAGGGCTCATAATCAACATATTGTGAACACTGTTCCAATAAATACCATCGCGAGCTACCGAGCCGCTCGATTTGTTGAACCGATAACTCAGCGTTTCACCTATTTTCAAAATATCCCAGTCTCCTTTTTTGAAGAGCGTGGACTCGGTATTGATACGCGCGTTGATACGGTTGAGTTGCGGAATAGCGCTCGGAACGCCCATTGTGGCATCCTGCTGCAAGAAGTTCAACCCGATAGACGAAATCGAACGCGCCGTACCGCTTGTAATATTGATACCGTGTTGCTGAACGGGAGCGTCTTTATTCAATATCTCTTTCAACCAGTTAGTACCTTTCCACGAACCGTCTTGGATCGCCGCCCAATCGGCGTCGGGCAAAAGATTTTGCCAGTTATAGGTCGAAAGTCCGTCCATCAGACGCGCCTCGTTCTGAACGGCAATAAACTCTTGAGCATTCAGGATAGTCGGTATTTTGTACAGATTCTGTACGCCATAGTAACCATCGTACGAAACCTCGACCTTACCTTCCTTACCGCGCTTGGTCGTAACAAGGATAACACCGTTGGCGCCGCGTGCTCCGTAAATAGCCGCAGAAGCGGCATCTTTAAGAATATCGATGCTTTCGATATCATTAGGACTCAACCCGTCGATACTTCCGCCCGGAATACCGTCGATCACATACAGCGGGCTCGATGAACCGGTTGTACCCAATCCGCGGATGTTCACCTTATAACCATCGCCGATAAAACCGCTGACTTGGGTAATGTTCACCCCCGGCGCCTGACTTTGCAATGCGCCAAGCACGCTGGGGGTATTGAGCTTGGCAATGTCTTCGCCTTTTACCTGCACCGTAGCGCCGGTAACCAATTTCTTTTTCTGCACACCGTAACCGATGACTACCACTTCGTCTAACGCCAGATTACTTTCTTTCAAAATAATTTGCAAATTCTTAGCAGCGCTCACTTCTTGAGTTTGGAATCCCACGTATGAGATAATTAAGGTAGCATTAGGGTTAACGGTCAACGAAAATTTCCCCGACACATCGGTAACTGTACCGTTTGTCGTTCCTTTCTCCATTACAGCCGCACCGATAACCGGTTCGTTCTGAACATCAACAACTACACCGCTGGCTACAAGCGCTTGTTGTTGAATCGAAATTGCAGTTGCATTTCCCTCATCGGAAGAACCGGCGATGACTGGAATCCATCCTGTGAAGAAACACACTGCAAGCAAAATTGTTGCCAATAAATTCCTTGACAACCCTGATTTTTTTTGAGATTCTCCCTTCATGTTCATGATAATTGATTTTAAAAATTACAGTACAAGTATATAAATAATTTTGCTATCTGAATTCTTGTTTAACTATAATATAACTATTATTTATTTATTTTACGCAAAAAACGCATTGTCTCCGAATTTTTTTTCGAGATAAATAAAAAAAAATGAAATACCGATTAATTTATATTAACAACAGGCCATTCCATTAGTTTTATATTTGCACAATTATTATTTTTGCATTTCATTGTTTTAATCGTAGAATCTAAAATGTTAATAATTGGAATTGATTTAGGCGGAACAAAAATCAGCGGAGCCGTTTTCGACGAAAACGGGAAGCAATTGTACCAAACGACTCATTTATTGAATCGGAGGGAGGGCAGCGAGGTCGGTCAGTTGATTACCGAAACGATTCGAGAATTGTTACCCACAAAAACGGTACTCTCTGCCGTTCAAGCGATTGGGATTTGTGTCCCCGGCATTAGCCATACAAAAACCGGACGTGTATGGGTTCCAAATATTCCCGGATGGGAGAGTTATCCTTTACAGAAAGAGGTCGAAGATTTTTTGAACAATCCCGACATCCATGTCAAAATCGCCAGCGATCGCAGTTGCTATATTTTGGGCGAATTGTGGAAGGGTGTTGCACAAGGCGTCAAAGATGCACTTTTTGTCGCAGTAGGCACCGGTATTGGTATTGGCATTTTGGCCAACGGACAAATTTTGGAAGGACATACTTACACCTCCGGTGCGGCAGGATGGATGGCCTTGGATCCTAAATTTGAGGACGATTACGTACAGTACGGCTGTTTCGAGAGCTGTGCGTCGGGGAACGGTATCGCACGTTGCGCCCGACAGTTATTGCAAGGAAACGCCTCGTTTAAAGAGAGTATTCTCCATGCCTATCCCATCGATAAAATAACGACTTACGAGATTTTCAAAGCATGGGAAATGAATGATCCGTTAGCGGTACAGGTCATCGACCGCGCCGTTCAGATGTGGGGTATGGCGGCCGCTAATTTGGTCAGCCTGTTCAATCCCGAAATCATTGTGTGGGGCGGCGGCGTGTTCGGCCCGGCTAAAAAGCTGATCGACCGCATTTATCAGGAAGCCCGTCGCTGGGCGCAACCCATTGCCATTCGACAAGTGCGCTTTGAAACTTCCCTGTTGAAAGGAGAAGCCGGATTGCACGGCGCGGGGTATTTGGCTCTGATGGATTGGGAAAAAAGAAAATATAATCTGTAACAAAATGTATAACAAGAATTTGGTTTTCATCGCCGCTTGTTCGGGGCTGGCTTTTTTTGGCGTTACGATGTTGGCCTTAGGCCCTGTGCTTTCGCATTTGGGCGAAGGCGCCAACGCCTTGCCGGCCACCCTGTCCATCGGGATTATTATCGGCACGGTCATCTTCGGCCCGGTAGTGGACAGATTTGGTTATAAGGGCTTGTTGATTACCGGTTCACTATTGGCCTTGTTGGGCATCCAAGGCTTAGCCCAATTATCGGCCATGCCTCTGCTTCACGCATCCATGCTGATGCTGGGCATTGGCGGCGGCATCCTCAACGGCGAGACCAATGCTTTGGTGTCGGAGATTTACGACGATAAGACCCGGGGCGGACGCTTAAGCGTCCTTGGCGCCTTTTACTGCATCGGCGCTTTGCTGTGGACCTTACTGAACTATTTCATCAAAGACAATTTTACGCTACCGTTGAACATCGTATCGGTGATGATGGCGGCTTTTATCGTCTTTTTCTTCGCTATACGCTTCCCCTTGCCCAAGCCTTCGGACGACGGAGTATCGTTATCGAAAGCCTTCGGCTTATTGAAATATCCGGCTTTAATTCTGTTTGCCGTCCTGTTATTTTTCCAAAGCGGATTTGAAGGCATCATCGGCAATTTCACCATCCGTTTTTTGGAAGAAGCTCACGGTACGGCTGCAGATACAGCCACGCTTTCGCTCACGTGGTTTACCATCGGGATGTTTGTCGGACGTCTGTTTCTTGGCTATCTGATGAAAAAATTGGGCGATAACGCCACAATGTGCGTGTATCTCTTCGTCGCTTTGGCAGGAGTGGCGCTCCTGTATTTTGCCCCGCACATTGCGTGGATGTATGCGGCAACGGCGCTCCTTGGTTTTGGCGTAGGGGCGACCTATCCCGTGGTATTCAATTACCTCGGCGGAACATTTAAGGAGATGTCGGGAACGGTCTTTTCCATCGCTATTTTCATTGCCTTGTGGGGACAGTTCGCATTCAATAAAATAACCGGTATATGGTTCGATAAGGGACAGTTCGGATATTTTCCCATCGCATTAGCATCCGCTATTGTGATGATGCTGATTTTGTTGCCGATAGCAAAAAACAAACTCAAAAAATAATCATATAAGTACAATTCATTCATTTAAAAAAGACAAGTAAAATGTTAGCATTAGAGTGGTTAGCAAACGCCCGCGGCGTTATGCAGAAAATTGAAGACACGCAGTTAGAAAACATCAAAGCAGCTGCAACGGCGATGGCCGATTGTATCGAAAGCGGCCATTGGGTACACACCTTCGGTTGTGGACACGCCACAATACCGGTGGAAGAAATGTATCCGCGCATCGGCGGTTTTGTCGGCTTTCATCCGATGGTTGAGCCGTCGATGACTTACTTTACAGGCATCACAGGCGCCGGTGGCATTCATTCTTTCCTGTTCCTCGAACGGGCGGAAGGCTATGGCAACGCCATTATGAAAAACTACCATTTCGAAAAAGAAGACGTGATGTGGATTTTCTCGCATACCGGCATCAACAATGTGAATATCGACGTGGCTCTGAACGCCAAAGCAAAAGGGATGAAGGTCATTGTTTTCGGGTCTGCTTCCGAAGCAAAAGGCAAGACCACCCGGCATCCCAGCGGAAAAACCATCTTCGACATAGCCGATATTGTAGTTGATTCCTGCGTGCCTATTGTGGATGCTTCGGTGGTTTTGAAAAATCACCAGGACAAGATAGGGCCGGTGTCAACCCTCGGCTTTGTTACTTTGGTATGGATGACCGTTACCACTTGCGCCGAGATACTGGCCGACAGAGGTGTGAAACTATTTATCCATCCATCGCACAACGTACCCGGAGACACAACCGCTCACGAACGCTTGGATGCCTGTCTTGCCGAATACAAAAGAAAAGTAGCAAGCGTATAATACAACCCCACAACTTCCGAAGGAGGCTTGGCGCAGACCATCAAAAAAATGCTGCATCATCCTCTTTCGGAAAACTGGGGGATAAACCGTTATCGCTATGGGGACAAAGGAAGACAATAAGCCCGTCGATTTGCAGCAAGCAACTTGGGGCGACGTGAAAGGAACGAATTATTCGTTTGCGGTCTTACCATGGGGAGCGACCGAACCGCACAACTATCACCTGCCCTACCTCACAGATTGGCATATTGCTCACGATATTGCTGTGAAATCGGTGGAAAAAGCATGGCAGAAGTATCAAATACGAGGCATGATTTTTGCCCCGATACCGCTGGGCGCTCAGAATCCGGGACAAAAAGAGTTGCCGTTTTGCATCCATACGCGCTTCGAAACGCAACGCATGGTGCTGACCGATATTATTGATTCGTTGCAAATGCAGGGCATCCATCGGTTGATCCTGATGAACGGACACGGAGGCAATGGTTTCAAACCGATGGTGCGCGATTTGGCCTTCGATTATCCGGAGATGATCATTTGCGTTGTGGACTGGTTCTCTATCGAAGCGCAAAAAGATTATTTTGAGAATTTCGATGACCATGCCGGCGAAATGGAAACATCGGTCATGATGCACTTCCATCCCGAATGGGTTCACCTTGAACAGGCCGGCGACGGCGCTTCCACACCGTTCAATATTGAAGGGCTGAACGCCAAAGTGGGCTGGGTTCCCCGCCAATGGGATAAAACAACTCGCGATACAGGAGTGGGCGATCCGCGAAAAGCGACGGCCGAGAAAGGAAAGCGTTACGTTGAAGCCGTTACCGACAAAATTGCCAAGTTGATGAACGATTTGGTCAAAGAAAGCATTTATTGAGTGGTCATAAGGGCTATTTGCAGATATGCCGTAAACAAAAAACATATATATCATGAAAAGAATCTGTTTCTCTCTGCTATGCATCATTTATTCGATAAGCGTTTGGTCGCAAGCCGGTTCATGGATAAGAATCAATCAGTTGGGATACCTTCCCGAAAGCAAGAAAGTCGCCGTTTTCCTTTCACAGGAAAGCAAAAGCGACGCGATATTCTATGTAAAGGACTCCAAATCGGGCAAGGAGATTTTCTCGGGAACGGGAATCGCGGCTAATGCCGAGCGTTGGGGGTTGAAAACGGCTTTGCGTCTCGACTTTACGCAAATAACCAAAGACGGGGAGTATTATATTACGATTAACGGCGAAAAATCGCCTGTTTTCCGCATC
>JAISUH010000101.1 GCA_031272205.1 Dysgonamonadaceae bacterium
GACCGGGAGATGAACATCTTGCGCGGCGGCGGAACGCCGGGGAACTGCAACTGCTGTTGCGGCTATGAAAACAACGGAGGATCCTCCTCTTCCGCCAACAGTTCCGCTAACAATGCTAATGGCTATACCATAAGTTATGGGTGTGGAGATGGAGGTGGCGGGAATGATACCGGTTCCTCGTGGGGAAACACGATAGTGATACTAAGTAATTGGGATTGTATGGGAGAGGTGGACTGTCGCAATGAGCCCAGTAAATGTAATCAATAAATGAATGTATAAAAAAGTAGGAGGCATTGTATTATATATTGCTTTCCTACTTTTTTAATCTTTAAAACGATATTACAATGATCGGTAAATCTACTATACTTATACTCTTTTTTGCAATTCTTGTATCTTGTCATACAAAATCAACCGAAACAACCCATATTGCATCCCGTAACAGTACCGACGAGGGATGTATCCCGTTTGAATATGATTTTGTTTTAAAGAAAGCGATATTAATTCCGGGAACCTTAAACGATTCGATAGATATAAAATATTGGTTGGAAACAGGAATAGGCGAGATAATGTTTTCAGACAGTTTAGCTTCTGATTATGAAAGAGATAAGATAAATAACAGGCAACAAAAAACCCTTAAACCAATGACAGTGAAAATTGGGCCATGGAAACGGGATTATGGAGAAGACGCCGAGGCATCTTACCTCGATAAAAATCACTTCGCTTTTGAATGGCTCGGCTCTGATGTAGCCATGTTGCCTTGGGATTTTTTTGATGGAAAGATAATAAAAATATCATTCATAGAACAGTGTATCAAAGAATTACAGGATACAAAAAGCCTGTCGGGTTACGATTCTGTGAAAATAACAAAATTGGATGATTTTTACAGTTTTCTTGGAATACCCATCACTGTTTTTATTCAAGAGAATAAAATTCAAGAATTAGTAACGATTGATACCGGCTTTAATGGTTCTGTAAGGTTCAATAACGGCATAGTGTCCAAATACAATATTAAAATAGATCAGCAGCGCTCCGGCAAGGGGCGAGGTTTCGCTGGCTTTATTCCCCATAATTCGTTACGCGCCGATACGATAATGATAGGCCAATACATCGTACCCCAAAAACATTTTGTAAATTTTGCCCAAAGTAAAAAAGATAAATCCCCTTTTTCCGGATTGTTGGGGAATAAAGTTTTGGATAATTTCGACATTGTATTAGATTTGAAAAATTACTACCTGTATCTTAAACCTATTGATAATTAAATATATGGAACCTTACCGATTAAGTAACTACAATCAATTTCTTATAAAGAAAGATTCTGTAATTGGAGTCAATTTGCATAAACAATATCTATTCTCTTTAGACAGAGAAAAATTTGATTTATTAAAGGAGAATCGATCAAATTTAACCGCTTTGAAAGAAAAATCTCCGGTACTTTTCAGCACAATGTATAAGTTAGGAATCATTGAAGATTCGGAGATTGATATTCCCAACATACTTATCATGAGAAACCGTCAACAAGTTTTCTCTAACGAATCTTTTCGGCTGATAATCAATCCCACATTAAATTGCAATTTTAGTTGCTGGTATTGTTATGAAACACATTCAAAAAAGTATATGTCCAAAGAAACGGTTGAATCTGTAATAAAATTCATTGAATCTTTGGCAACCAAAAACAAAATTTCGACATATCCCTTCTTTGACAGGAAAATAAGGTTGAGCGATGGTGTGTACCTTGGACTACTAAGGGAATTTTGAAGAAATAAGGTTTCTTGGCCGTAGGCCATCCATATCCATAGAAAGCAAGCGTATAAATGCCCTTCAACCCCGTACGGGGTTGCATTGGTGGGGTGCCTTGCCATTCTATTGATATGAAAATCTCACGGATTTTTTCGATTATCAAACTGCTCTGAAAGAGCAATATCAACAGCGTAGGGCACCAGTCTGCCGACAGGCAGGTCGCCCTACGAATGGGTTCATCCCCGCCGCCTGCGCCCTGAAAGGGCAAAATCAACCCTTGCTTGCGGGCATTCAGGGATGGGTGTGAAGTCGCTATATGTGCCGTCAGCCTCATTATGTTGGTAGAATTGAGACGCTCCAGCAATCCCAGCGTGCCATCAGGAACAGCATTTTATTAACCAGTGGCAAAAATAGGCTCCTGTACCCATAGCCCTGTTATTAATCCGACAGGCTTTATAAGAAGGGATATATTGACGTCCAATCATTTAAGGTATCAGGAAGCATACGGTTTTTCTTCCGATTATAAGTTTTGGTCAGAGGTGGCAAAGGTTGGGAAATTAGCGAATATACCCAGAGTATTAACACTTTACAGAACATCTGCTTCTCAAACAAGCGTAAAATTCGGAAAGGAGTGTCGAGAAAAGGGGCAAAAAGTAAAATTGGAGATGTTGGAATACTTTTTGGAACACATAGATATGGACAACCATACAGGTAAAATGGTACATGATGATTTAATCTCTGTGATTGACGAAATAGGGGCGCATGGAACTTATAATGCGAATATTTTCTTTTCATTTATGTACGAACTTGTTGTCGGACTTAGGAAAAATAAAATTATAACTGTTTGATTGATAAGTCTATAATAAAAATTTGAAACCAAAATTTCGGGATATCGAATAGGGCTACTGTGTTGCGGAAAAACAAATGGCGGAAAAAATTTTATTCTCCGCCATTTGTATATATCGTAAAATCAACGATTTACTTCAATAGTTCCGCCAATTTTTCGTCCAGCGCTTTTCCGCGAAGATTTTTAGCGATAATGACCCCTTCTTTGTCCAAAAGAACGGTGTGGGGTATCCCTTGGAAAGCATACAGTTCCACGACCGGACTTTTCCAATACAACAGATCGGACATTTGCGGCCAGGTGATGTTTAAATCTTTGATTCCTTTCAACCACGCATTTTTGTCTTTGTCCAACGAAACGCCCACAACCTCAAAGCCTTTCGCTTTGTATTTTTTGTAGGCTTCCACCACGTTGGGCATTTCTGCGCGGCAAGGGCTGCACCACGACGCCCAAAAATCAACCAGCACATATTTCCCTTTTCCGGCATAGTCCGAGAGGGAAACATCCTTGCCCGAAGGATCCTGCATGCTGAAATCTGCGAATTTCTTGCCTTCGGCAACTCTTTCGGCATTTTCAACAAATTTTGATAGACGCTGCATCATCGGCATCGCCTTGAATTTATCGCTGGCCATGTCTAACAGCTCTTTTTGCTGTCCGGTCTTGAACATCCCGGCGGAAGATAAAAACACATACTCGCCCAGTTCGTTATGAATATTTTCTTTCGCAAATTCGAAACTCAACCGAGTGATCTCCTCCACGATCGTATCGTAAGACTGTTCTATTGAATCGGTATCTTTTCCTTCAGCTTCGGCTCTATTGTATTCTTTTATCACTGCGGAAATTTTCTTCTCCAAACCGGCAACTTCCCCCTTGAATGTATTGTAGGCATCGTTAACCGGTGTACCCGAAACCGAACTCAGCGAATCGAAGGTTACCTTGATAACCCCCGGCTCAACAAGTACCGGCAGGCTGGGCTTAGATTTGCTCAAAGCGAAAAACCGCAAATACGTGGAGTCGGCAGTCCCTTTCAGCGTAAACGATCCGTTTTTAATGACAACGGTATCCACGGTTACAAACTCGTTTTCTCCTATTTTCTGAACGTAAATGGTATCCCCTTCATAATCGGGATCAACAACTGTTCCGTTTATGGTGTATTCGTTTTTCTTCTGACACGAGAAAAGAACGGCTACAGCGGCGAAAAGTAAAAAGATTTTTTTCATGTTCCTCTTTTTTTATAAGTTGAATTTGAACTGCAAAGGTACGTAAAAAAATAAGGAAACACGCTGTTTCACATATTTTACGAAAATTGCCCGAAACAGTAAACTTGCGATACGGCAATAAAATGGCGCATTGTTCGGCCAATTTTTTGTACTTTTGAGGCTCGATGATAAAGAATTGAATG
Source organism: Dysgonamonadaceae bacterium (assembly GCA_031272205.1). GTDB lineage: Bacteria > Bacteroidota > Bacteroidia > Bacteroidales > Dysgonomonadaceae > JAISUH01. The sequence continues at coordinate 3,984 of JAISUH010000101.1, forward strand.
ATGAAACAAGTTTTCAGTGATTACCTGCGTTCCCGCTCTTATGACCGTTTCGACGTCCGGGCAGTGCTTTTCGATATGGACGGCGTGCTCTACAACTCCATGCCGGCGCACGAGAAATCGTGGCAGCAAACCGCCCGCGAATTTAATTTGAAAGCCGAACCCAATGAATTTTTCCTGCTCGAAGGCCGCACGGGCAGCTCTACCATCAACATTCTGTTTGAAAGAACTTTGGGCAGAAAGGCGACAGCCAAAGAAATACAACGAATCTATTCCCGTAAGACGGAGCTGTTTTCCCGTTACAACACCGGCGAAGTTATTCCGGGCGCAGGCGAATTGCTGAAACTTGTTCAATCGGAAGGTTTGCAGTGCATCCTTGTTACCGGATCGGGACAACCCTCGCTAATCGATAAATTAGAAGGCCATTTTCCGGGGATCTTCACATCGGAAACCATGGTTACGGGCTTCGACGTGAAAATCGGGAAACCTAACCCCGAACCTTTTTTGATGGGGCTGCAAAAAGGGGGGAACCTGAAACCATGGCAGGCCTTGGTCGTCGAAAACGCCCCGCTTGGCACCGAAGCTGCCCGCAGAGCAGGGATTTTTACCATTGACGTAAATACAGGCCCGCTCCCCGACAAGGTGTTGTACGACGCAGGAGCAAACCTCGTTTTTCCGAATATGAGCGCTCTTTTGGATCAATTCCCTGAAATATTAAAAAGTGTAAGAACTTAAAATACCGGATAATTATGGCACGAATTTATTTTTTGACTCTTCTTTTCTCGCTTGGCATCTTCTTTTCCTGCAACACCATGCAAAAAAGATTTTCCGCAGACGACATCCATTCGGAGATTGAAAAAGGACATTTCTCTTTGGCTTCAAAAAAAATCGATTCGGTTTTGTTGTCGAAGGATATTCCCAAAGCGGTACGCTATTCCATGGTCTTCCTGAAAGACTCCCTGCATCGTGTCGAACTCGATTTTTCGCGTTCCAAATCAGACATCATCTCGTGGATTGAAAAAAATCGGGGTTTCACGCCCTCCGACTCCCTGCTCGATGAGTGGGAAAAGACCCGTGTTCTCGAATTTCGGTTCATCGACGGAGAAAAACGCTATTTCCGAAATGCCGCAGCCAATATTTTTCGCGTGGATTCGGGGGCTATCGCTTTATCACAAGCCCAAAAACCGAAAACCGATTCGCCGAGAACCGCACTTTTTGCTTCGGATTTTAAGCAGATGCAAGCGGCCGAAATACCCGGAAAGTTCCTGCTCCCCAAACGAAAAGTGAAAGTGCATTACACCCTGACGGTCGATGCCGACGCCGTTCCGGCCGGAGAAACCGTCAAAGCTTGGCTTCCCTTTCCGCGCAAAGACATTCGCCGCCAGACGGATGTGAATCTGATCGGGACTTCGCAGCCCGATTATCTGTTGTCGGACGACCAAACCGTTCACACGTCCCTTTATATGGAAAGGAAGGCCGTGGCGGGAGAACCGACCGTTTTCAGCGCCGATTATGAGTTTTCGTCGCAAGGCGAATGGTTTGATTTAAACAGCTTGAAAATAGACCCTTACGATAGAGAAGGCGAACTGTTCAAAACCTATACGGCCGAACGAATCCCTCACTTGCAGTTTTCCGAACAGCTTCAAACACTGACCGACCGAATTACAAAAGACGCTGCAACTCCCGTTGAAATACTGCAGGCCTGTTACCGCTACATCGCCCTGCATTATCCCTGGGCAAGCGCTTTGGAATATTCTACCATCGCCGATATCCCCCGCTACGTGATTGAAAACCGCAAGGGCGATTGCGGGCAGGTAGCCCTCTTGCTTATCGATATGCTTCGCTATAAAGGTATCCCGGCGCGTTGGCAAAGCGGGTGGATGCTGCACCCGGGCGAAGTGAATCTGCACGATTGGGCCGAATGTTATTTCGAGGGACCGGGCTGGATTCCCGTCGATATGTCTTTTGGTAGGGGCGAAGAAATTCCCTCCAAGCCGGGACGCGAATTTTTTATGTCGGGCATCGATTCTTACCGCTTCTACGTCAATTCCGATTATTCGGGAAAATTCTTTCCCGAAAAAACATTTCCCCGCAGCGAGACCGTCGATTTTCAGCGTGGCGAGGTGGAAACCGATACCGAAAATCTTTATTTCGACAAATGGGATTACAACATGGAAGTCAGCTATCCATAAATTATTTAGAATGATTTTAAATTTAATAGCTAACTAATTGATTTACAATAAGATAAAACGAGGAGGGGGATTTCGACTTTCCTCCTGAAAAGATTAAAAAAAATTATTATAACTTTGCGTTAATTTTACTATGAACTTTTAGCGGATTGTTGGTTCGGAATCCCTTTATATAATAAAACTATGCCAGTAACTGTTCGCTTTTTTATGAATGTTTTGACTGTGGACAAAAAAGCAAGAAATTGCGTCAATGCCCTGCGCCTGTCGCTTTGCGATGCCGTAACAGACCGCGATGCGTCTGCTTTGCTGGCTGATTACCGTATCGACGACGAGGATATTCTTTGTACGTGGGCGGTCGCCCAAATTTTTAAAAGCAACCCTCAAATACATCTTCCGGCGGAAATACAGCCGAGGCTCGTCGGCGTGCTGCGTTTTTTTCAATACAAAAATGCCGAAATATTGAACAAATTTAGGGATGCAGGGGAATCGTTAAACGAGAAAAATGTGGCATTTATGCCTGTTAACGGATTGCTTTTGAAATGTTTGAACCCCAATGTTGTACAATATCTTTGGAATGTTGAATTGATGACTGACACAGCACAACCTGCCGACAGGCTGTGTTATATCCCTGTATCCGATGTTGAGCGGAAAATTTTGTACCGCAGCAGAAAAACCAAGATTTTCGACATCGATACACGGATTCCCGACGATACCGATGCTTTATTGCTGTCTCTGACCGGCTGCTGGAATAAAATATTGAATTTTAATACGTTACATTGTCGCGATTTGTCCTTCTTTTACAATACTTTACAATGGATTCGCGGAAAGGAAATCCACTGGCAACAAACCTTCAACGAGGCGGTTAAACTTGGCGTTGTTCATCAAATCCGATTTGTTTTGGAAATGCTCAATGACCTTTTCCCCGGTCTCTTGCCTGAAAATACCATCGCTTCCATCCCTTCGAATCCTTCGGAAGACAAACGTAAGGCGCAGCTCGAAATTCTGGCGCGGAACCGTTACCTGAAATCCCTTGTCATACGAAAAAATATTCAATTCAATCAATTAATTATTCATATCTTATTCATTACCTATGTATTCTATCAACAAGCGAAAAATGTTTTGCGATATTGCCGACGACGTGGCAATAGTCATCAATTCCGAAACAGGAATTTATTACGGCATCAATAACTTCGGCACACAGGTTTTTGAGGCAATCATTAAAGGTTCGCCGAAAGAGGATATTCTTGCGAATCTCAACGCTTTGCAGGGTGCACCCCCTGATATGGAGCAGCGCCTGACGGATTTTATCAACACGTTGATTGATAAGGAAATTATCGTAGCCGGACCAACCGTGAAAAGCGAAATTTCTATCCATCAGGTGTATGCCGAACGGGATGATTTTACTTTCGCGTTTGATGAATACGCCGATGCGCAGGAACTTCTGCTCGCCGACCCGATTCACGACGTGGACGAAGAAACCGGATGGCAACCCCTTATGAGTGATAAGTGATTAGTGGTAAGTGAAAAGTGGAGAATGGAAATGGCGGAAAAATATCTGACGTTCAAAAATATTTCCGGGCAGGAAATGGACAGTTATTTTGCGCTGTTCGACAAAAAAGCGCAGTCGCAGGCAACTCGCGTCTGTTTCCTGTCGCTTGGAAATATTACCGTGCGAATTGAAAACGGCGTGCCCGAACTGCAACCGTTTATCGAAAAGCATTTCGGATTTTGTGTCAGTTTTGCGCCGAGGCATTACGACAGGACGTTGCGTGTGTGGCGTGAAGACGTCGCTGCGCTGATGAAAGGGAATTTTCGGGAGGCGGAAAATGTGATTCTGCTGCCGAAATCCGACGACGGCAGCCGGATAGATATTTCCCTCGTTAACAATACGATAATCGCTTTCAATGTCGGCGCTCAAACACTTTATTATTCGTTGCGAAACTTTTCTCACGACCTGATTCGGATAATGGGTCATCTGTTTGTAAAACAAATCACTGTGCTTGGCAGGACGGAAAGCCAGATTCTTGCCCATTCCGCTGCTGTCGGCATTAACGGAAAAGGCGCGTTGCTTTCCGCTCGCGGCGGAGGCGGCAAATCCACGCTTGCTGTTTCGGCGATGCTTGGCGGTTTTGAGTACGTTGCCGACGATTATGTTTTTTTGAGCAAGGAAAACGACAAACTTTTCGCCTGCCCGATTTATTCCACGATAAATCTGAATCCCGAAATGTTTGCGAAGATGCCCGATTTGCGTGCCGAATATCAGTGGAACAGTTATTACCAGCCGCATAAACATACGCTCGACATTACCGCTCACCACAACAGTTTTGTTAAACGATTGGAGATAAAAGTTCTGGTTTTTCCAAAAATAACCGATTGCCAAGAGCCGAGCATCGAACTGATGCAGGATGGAGGCAAGGCAAAAGCGCAACAGGCATATTCGACTGCCATTCAGGTTGCCGACCGGCATCAACAGCCGGATTATATCAAAACTCTTTTGTCGTTTGTTTCCGGTTTGGAGGTTTACCAAATCAATCTTTCGGCTGATTTGAAGAAAAATGCGGAA
>JAISUH010000063.1 GCA_031272205.1 Dysgonamonadaceae bacterium
CATCCAGCTTAAGCCCACACCTGCGCCAAATTGTACATAATCCTGCCACTTTTGCGCTTCGGCAAAGTCAACCGCAGTTAAAACAATTGTGAGAAAAATCAGTAATCTTTTCATATTCAAAAATTTTAATCGTTGCAGAAAAATCCGCCAGCCCCCATAATGAACAAGGGGCTGACGGTATTTATGACCTTTCATCCATGATAACGCGGCAACAGAAAAAAGATCACTTTTCTTGTACCAAATCCGAATTAGTTTGATTCAGATTTTTTTTGATGTACATGGTCGTTTTCCATGCGAAAATCGTCATCGATATAGAAAGCATCATTGTTATCTCATTAATTACATCTTCAATGGGGCCGCCTATTCTTTCTACAATTCGATGGAGTATTTCGCCAATAAAAATGCTGCATAGAATTAACAGGTACGAAAATTTTCGGGTAATTACAGGTTTCATACAAATTATATTTATTTATTAACCGAATTGTACTTTGTTGAGTTTTGCAGCAAACTGATGAATAGACCGATCAATGCGCTCTATGGTTCGTTTGCTCGGATTGCGACGCCCCGTTACATAGTGGCTCAATTGCCCCTGATGGATACCTGTCAGACGTGAGAGTCCTGCAAGCGAGAAATATTCGGTGTAGTATCCGAGAAATGAAGCCGTATCGTAGTGATACTCAAATTCGGCCTCAACAAAAGGTCTTCCCTCTTCCTCATAAAATCGCTGCATATTTGCATAACTTTCCTGAAAATCGGCTATGGCTTCTTCTACCGTCTGTCCATCGCCGTGGATTCCATAATTGAGCGTATTATCCTTCAAATCGACATAGACGCCGTAAGTGCCATCATTTCCGCGTTCTATAAATGCCTTTACTTTATTCATAATAAATTAGTTTTATATTTTCCACTATCGTTTAGCGCCTGATAGTTTAAGAATCTTTTGTAATGTACCCGGACGAACTTCCTCCGAACCGTGATGACTCATATCGAAATATGTATCTGTATCGGGATTGTACCATACAGGATGGTTACTGTTGTGATGAAAATAACAGTTCGTCGTTTTTTTGATTATTTTTTCCAACTCCGAATATTTCATCGTTAACTCATGTAATGATTACAACACAAAGATGATGATATTATTTTTAATATCAAAAATCTTTCGGTATTATTTCAGTTAAATAAATATAAGACCAATCTCTTTTTCCCGCTCGGTGCACCTCCCACCGGAGTTATTTTAGCGTCGTAGAAGTATTCCATCCCCTGCCACAACTCCCCCTCGGGCTGCGCTTCGTTAGAGACCGTGAAATCGCCTTTTCCGACCTCGATAATGACGATGGCTTTCTTCGCTTCTTCGTGGTTGTTCCGGAAGGTGAAGGCGAGCTGATGCTGCCCTTCCTCTTTTGCCGTGTAACGAAAAATCGGGTTTTTCGTTGCAAGGGGATAGACTTCCGCTTCATAGACGGTGTCGCCGTCAATCGTCAGTGTACCTTTCGATATATCGCCTCCGACCGTGAAGGTCATCGGTACGGAGGAGAGGTCGTAGGCGGCCACAACGCTCAACCCAAATTCGATTTGGTAGCCTACCGCGCCCTGCTGTGAGGCTTCCGGCCTGTTCAGGCTGAAGGCGTAGCTTTCCGTATCACCGTCATCCTTTTTGCAGCCCGAAAGCAGCAGGGCTGCAATCGAGCAAAGCATCAGCATCGTCTTTATTGTTTTCATCTTTGTTTTCATCATTCTGTTGGTTTACTTGTCAAGTACGTTCGCATTTTGTGTAACGACAATGGGAGATCCCGCATCGGTACTGACCGTGATTTTTATTTTCACGTTCTGAAAGTACTGCGCATAATTGGAAGCGGCGTAATTCATACCCGCGCCGCTCAAAATCTGTTTTTCGTCGCTTATCAACTCGCTTTCATAGGATTGCGAGTTCAGGGTTATCGTATTCCCGGTATAGGTGAAGGTTGTCCATCCGCTTGCTTTCTTTATACTCCCGGTTATTTCATACTTCACGTTCAATATCTTGTATTTTTCGTGCGCCGTTACTTTGAAACTGGGATGGTATTTGCTGAGATACATGTTATCCTTATGTGAGCTCCCTCTCGCTACATATACCGCTCCGGTTTTATCGCTGCCCTCTACGGTGATTTTTGATGCAACGTCAAACCCCCTTTGCGCTTCGGTGGTCTCATTCCCGTATGCGTCCCTGAATTGCAGGTGTAGGGTATAGTGGCCTGCTACCGTGCTCGGGTCGTAGGTTCTCAACTGCTTGGTGAACTTTCCGTTTATAATATCTGCCGCTATAAATTCATCGCTAAAATCCCCGCCTACACCGAAATTGTTGGTCGATGTACCGGATTCGGAAGTCAGCCACATTTTATAATAAACAGGCGTTGTTTCCGGATTTTGAATGATGTCGCAACTCAGCGTAAAATAGTCTCCTTTCGCAAGATCCGACTTATCGAACCCGGCATTAGCCCAGTTTATGGTCGGCTTTTTTACATTTTGCCCAATTGTCCATCCAGATATTTCGGTGGTTTCGTTTTTTACCGTATATGACAGTGACTGTCTTCCGTCTTTCCCAAAAGCCGACGGCGTCAGGAATACCGTAAAAACGTAACTGGCATTAGAAATCGAGTAATAGGTGCTGCCGTCAGCTTCAACGGGTTCATCGTTAAACCGGATCTTTAACCCCGGATAATAGTCGAATCGGATTTGGTAACCCGTCATCGATTGCCCTTCGTTTTTCGGCACAATCTTCAGGTCGTAAGCATATTCCCTTGCTCCCCAAATTTCTTCGGGGTCGGCGCTGACCTGAACAACCGTGAACTCCGATACGGCGTATTCGAAGACAATCTCTTTCTCTACTTTCGCCCCCTTGCTATTCTCAAAGACAAGCGTCAGCTTGTGCGTACCGGCGCTCTCCGGCACGTAGGTGAACATCCCTTCGGTTTCCTCGATGGAGTATTTGGAGCCGTTCCGGACATCGATATAGCCGTTCAGCTTCAACACGCCATCGCTCGTAGCACAACTGACCTCCATAGGTACCTTGTCGAAATCGTATTTCGGTTTGATGACAAAGGATATGCTCGCCACCTGTGTTAAGGGTTTCTCCTTCGTGTCGGATTGGATTTCCACATCGAAACCGTAAAGCGTAACACTGTCGTCCCAATCGCCGTCCTTCGTGCAGGATGTGAAGATTGCCATAGCCGCCACGAGAACGGTCAATCGTTTTGCGTAGTTTTTTGTTTTTGTTTTCATCTTTTTTTATGGTTTTATGATTGTTGTTTTTATCAATGAATTTAGTTGATGATGACTTTTATCCCGCCGAATAAGGCGCAGGGCTTGTTGTTTTGGAGGGCTGCACGCGGAAAAAGTCTTGGCCGATGCAACCCCTGCAGGAAACAAAGCGATTTTTCCCGAGCCGAAAGAGGTTCAGGTATAATTGGTATAAAGCATTTCTTGAGATATTACTACCTAACTTGGGATAGATAGATAGATAGATAGATAGATAGATAGATAGATAGATAGATAGTCAACCACCTGATTATCAATCAGTTGTAGTTTGAGTGTCTGTTTTATTATCTTTTCGGTTTTGTTCATCGTTTTCTGTTCGGTCGTTTGTCCCTATCAAGGGAGGCACGACGCTATTGTCCATAATCTTATATTGCAAAGGTATAAAAACTTCTTGAAAGGACAAACGAAAGCGTGTTTTTTAAGTATCATTCGTCAAACCCTGCCGGCAAAGCCAACAGTTGGTATTTCAAGGTCAATGCCATGCGGTAATGCCCTTTGGCGTTGGGGTGCAAACGGTCTGTTTCGGGATGGGCGAAAAACGGCGTGTGGGAATCGTTGAGCGGAAACAATCCTGACAAACTATTCAGGTCAATAACGGTTACCGCCCACACATTGGCCGCTTCTTTAATGGCCTGCACATAATCGTCGATATACAAACCTGCGTTGTTCGCAAAAGTTTCTTCAGGCTGTATATTGTCGTCTCCGAAACGCGCCTGAGCTCGGTGCAAAGGGGTCAGAAAGATGATTTGCCGATTGGGAAAATTCGTTTTCAGATAATCCATCACCAAATTGATCCTTCCTTTAAAAGTAGCGTCTTCCATCAAAAAAGTCCGGTGCTTGCGCATCACTTTCTGCGGGCCGCCCACCAAGGTTTCGTCCTCGGTTTCCGCATACCATTCGCCAATAGGAATACCTGCCATGTAATCGTTTGTCCCCGCAAAAACGATAATGGCGTCCGTCCTGTCGCCCTGTTCTTTTTTCAACTGTTTCGCCTGATCCGGAATATCACTCATCTGACGCCCGTTAATACCGTAAACCAAGGGTTTTAAGCCCAACATCTCAGCAAGATATTCCCAATAGCATTTTGTAGTGCCGACACGCCTTTTGTCGGTAATCGAATCGCCCAGAAATGCGACCCGCTTGCCGCGCCACTGATTTTCGTGATTGTACGGCGACGAGACTTTTTCAGGGTCGGGAACGACGCAAGAAAACAGCGAAAACACAAGCATCAAAAACGATAAAAAAAAGGATGGAACTGTTCGGTTCATATTCGGTTTGTTTTATCTGTGAATTTGTTTTACATTTCTCTTTTTGAATCCGATTATCCCTGTTTTTTGAGTTGAAAGTAACAAAAAACCGCCAAAAAGACTTATTTTTGCATCCTGATTCAACACGAGTTTTTCGGGCAAACAGAAAAGGGACTTGCCGATACAGGACTCCCTCATTTCCCGGAATCATCAAAAGCAAAGATACAATGAAGTTTACAAAAATGCAAGGCGCGGGCAACGATTATATCTACTTCAACCTGTTTGAAGAGCCTGTAGAAAATCCGGAAGCTGTCTCCGTCGTTTTAAGCGACCGCCATTTTGGCGTGGGGGGCGACGGTATCGTCCTTATCGGGAAATCGGACGTGGCCGATTTTTCCATGCGCATGTTCAATGCCGACGGCAGCGAAGCCGGAATGTGCGGCAACGCATCCCGCTGCGTAGGAAAATTTGTCCACGACAAAGGGTTGACTTCCAAAACCGAAATTTCTCTCGAAACAAAATCGGGCATCAAATACCTGCAACTGTTCAAAGACGACCCACACGGACCGGTTACAAGCGTGCGCGTGGATATGGGTCCCGCGGTATTAGACGCCGGACAAATACCGGTGATTTACAACGGCCTGCCGTCGGTCATCAACCAACCCGTAACGGTCGATGGACACGAATACCGCATCACCTGCGTGTCAATGGGAAATCCGCATGCCGTAGTCTTCACGAAGGACATCGACGATTTGAAAATCGAAGAAATTGGCCCAAAATTCGAGAATCATCCCGTATTTCCGGATCGCACCAACACCGAATTTATTGAAATCATCGACCCCAAAACGCTAAAAATGCGCGTTTGGGAACGCGGAAGCGGCGAAACGCTGGCCTGCGGGACAGGCGCTTGCGCAGCGGCGGTGGCGGGCGTTCTCAATGGATTGTCCGAAACAAAAGTTACCGTGAAACTGCGGGGCGGCGACCTCGACATCGAATGGAAACAACAGGAAAACAGGGTTTACCTGACCGGCCCTGCCGAATTTGTTTTTGAGGGCGAGATCAACTGACGGCAGAACTCGGAATTTCGTTCCGCCTTATCTCCCTTTCTTTTGTTTAGTATTTACAGATCAAAATATCATCATGTTTAAAATCAACGAACATTACGGGCAACTCAACGAGAGTTATCTGTTCAGTACAATCAGCAAAAAAATAGCGGCTTACGCCGCAGCCCATCCCGATGCAAAAATCATCCGTATGGGCATTGGCGACGTAACACTGCCCTTGTCGCCCGCCATCATCAAAGCCTTGCACGAATCGGTGGACGAAATGGGAGCAAAAGCGACTTTTCGCGGTTATGGGCCGGAGCAGGGATACGAATTTCTCCGCAACAAAATAGCGGAAACCGATTTCCGGAACCGGGGCATCAACATCGACGCCGATGAAATCTTCGTGAGCGACGGCTCGAAAAGCGACACGGGTAACATCGGCGACATCCTTGGCGAAAACAACACCGTCGCCATTACCGACCCCGTTTATCCGGTATATCTCGACACCAACATCATGCGCATCGGACAAAGCGAGAAAATCCATTTTTTGGCCAGCAACGCATCCAACAACTTCCTCCCCGAAATCCCCAATCAAAAAATAGACGTGATTTACCTCTGCTACCCCAACAACCCTACAGGGACGGTAATGACAAAAGCCCAATTGGAAAAATGGGTGGAATACGCAAGGAAAAACGACAGTCTGATACTCTTCGACGCGGCTTACGAAGCCTTCATCACCGAGAACGACGTGCCCCACTCCATTTTCGAGATCGAAGGCGCCGAAACATGCGCCATTGAGTTCCGATCTTTCTCCAAAAATGCCGGATTCACCGGTCTGCGCTGCAGCTACACGGTAGTACCGAAAGCTTTAAAAGCGACCAACAACAAAGGCGAAAAAATTGCGCTCCACGCCCTATGGAACCGCCGCCAATCGACCAAATTCAATGGGACGCCCTACATCGTGCAGCGTGGCGCGGAAGCCGTCTATTCGCCCGAAGGACAACAAGAAACCAAAGCCTTGGTGGCTTACTATATGGAAAATGCAAAAACCATCCGCAAAGGGCTTTTGGAAAAAGGATGGACCATTTATGGAGGCGCCAACGCCCCCTATATCTGGGTGCAATGTCCTGCCGAAGCGAGCGATTCGTGGGGATTTTTCGACCGCCTGTTAGACGAATGTCACGTAGTGGGAACACCCGGCGTGGGTTTCGGCAAAAATGGCGAGGGCTACTTCCGTTTCAGCTCGTTCAATAGCCACGAAAATACAAAAGAGGCCATCGAAAGAATTAAAAACTGGAAGATTTAAGGATTGCGGAAGCGCAACTGCTGATTTTCGGTTTATTCAGTCAAGCTATTGAGAAGATCCGCCAAGCGCTTGTTTGTATTTCGGCAAAGCCCTGCTTTGCTCAAGATCTCCTTTTCCGTTTGCACATAATCGTCGGGGACAAGTTCGCTGCGACAGTTTTCAATCATCGTGTTCAAGGTTTCGGGTGTGGATTCCAGATGAAATTGAAGTCCGAGGACTCTATCGCCGTAAAGAAAAGCTTGATTCGGACAAACATCGGTTTTCATCAAATGAACCGCGCCATGCGGCAAGTCGAAAGTATCGCCGTGCCAATGCAAAACATCGATGGATTGGGGAAATTTGGAAAAAATCGGAATGTTTTTTGCCGCTTCCGTCAACGAAACGGGAAACCAGCCGATCTCTTTTTTCAGGTTCGGATAAACTTTTGAACCGAGCGCCTCGGCGATCAATTGCGAGCCGAGACAAATGCCGATAACTGTTTTACCTGCCTCTATCGCCGCCCGGATAAATTCCTTTTCACCAACAAGCCACGGATATTCGGCTTCATCATACACGCCCATCGGGCCGCCCATCACCACAAGCCAGTCCATACCGGAAAGTTGGGGGAGTTTGTCGTTTTCATAGAAACGGGTGCATAACAAGGCATGACGGTTGGCATCAGCCCATTCCCCGATATATCCGAGCCCCTCAAAAGGCACGTGCTTAAAATAGTGGATGCGCAAGGATTTCATTTCTTTTAATTGGGCGCTTTACGGTAAAGATACAACGCGATTCCGGCAAAGAAAAGATTGGGAATCCACGCTGCAATGAACGGACTCATCGTTCCTTGCACGGCAAACGACGAACTGACGGTCATAAAAAGGATATAGCCCATACTCAACACCAATCCGAAGCCTATATTCACGCCCATACCTCCCCCTTTCACTTTTCTGGCCGAGAGTGAAGCCCCAATCAGCGTGAGGATAAAGGCCGAAAAAACAGACGCATAACGCGAATGGAGTTCGATTTCAAAGGCTTGTATATTCCCAATGCCACGTTTGGACTGCGTTTCAATGTAATGCCCGAGTTCGGATGTGGTCATCATCTGCTGATCGGATTTGGCTATCACAAAATCATCCGGCACAATCTGCATGACGGTATCGATTCTTTCCCCTTTCGTTATCGTTTCTATCAGCCCGTTGAACTCCCTGATTTGATAATCCTTGATTTCCCAGTCGTAATTGGATTTGTAGCGCACCGATTTGGCCGTTAGCCGGGAAACGAGTTTGAGGCTGTCGAATCGGTCGATGGAAAAATCGTAGCCGGTTTTCGCAGTCATGTCGAAACTCCCGAAAAAGACCACCGTACTGTCCGACAGTTTAAATTGAATGTCTCTGTCTCCTGTTTTCTTTATCTTCAGGTTGATATAGTTCGCTTCGAAATTGATGCGCGTCTTGTTGGCTTTCGGAATGATGTAGCCTCCAAACACAAAAGAGAAGACAGCAATGACCGCCGCCGAAATCATATAGGGTTTCAGCAGCCTCCGAAAGCTTATCCCGTTGGAAAGCATGGCTATAATCTCGGAATTATTGGCCAATTTCGACGTGAAAAAAATCACGGCAATAAATACGAAAAGCGGGCTGAACAAATTGGCGTAGTAAGGGATAAAATTCATGTAATAATCGAAAATGATAGCCTTGAGCGGCGCATTGTTCGTCATGAATTTATCGATTTTCTCATTGATGTCAAAAACCACCGATATGGATATGATGAGCACTATCATAAAGATATAGGTTCCAAGGAACTTCTTTATGATATACCAATCCAAAATTCCGACTAAGGGTTTTGACAGTTTCTTCATTGCATTTCTTCAATTACCGGCCGAAACAGCCGTTTTTTTAAAGTCGTCTTGTAACGTTTTCCAACATCGTTGATTTCCAAGCAACGAAATCGTCCGCTATAATATGTTTCCGGGCTTCCTGCACCAACCACACGTAAAACGCAAGGTTGTGAACGGATGCAATTTGCAAGCCCAAAATCTCATTGGCCGAGATCAAGTGCCGCAGATAAGCTTTGCTGTAAAGCGTATCCACAACCGACGCACCGTCTTCCTCTATCGGCGAAAAGTCGTCTTTCCATTGCTCGTTGCGCATGTTCATCACGCCGTTTTTCGTGAAAATCTGCCCGTTGCGGCCGTTTCTTGTCGGCATGATGCAATCGAACATGTCCACCCCGCGCTCAATGGCTTCCAACAGGTTTTCGGGCTTCCCCACGCCCATCAGGTAGCGGGGCTTATCTTTCGGCAGAATCTCGTTTACAAGTTCCACCATCTCATACATTTTTCCGGTTGGTTCACCCACCGCCAATCCGCCGATAGCATTGCCGTCGGCGCCTTTCTCGGCCGCATTTTCGGCTGCACGCCGTCTCAGATCGGGATAGACGCAACCCTGCACTATCGGGAAAAGCGTCTGCCGATACCCATACGGACACTCCGTTTCCTCCATTCGCGCAAGGCAACGGTCGAGCCACTGTTCCGTCAAATCCAAGGACTTTTTCGCGTAAGCGTAATCGGCGTCGCCCGGCGTACACTCGTCGAAAGCCATCACAATATCACCCCCAATAATACGCTGTATATCAATCGCTTTTTCGGGAGAAAAAAAATGTTTTGACCCGTCGATGTGCGAACGAAATTCAACCCCTTCTTCGCTTAGTTTCCGACTGTCGGTCAACGAAAAAACCTGAAAACCGCCGCTGTCGGTCAGTATAGGCTTGTTCCACCCATTAAATTTTTGCAAGCCTCCGGCCTGTTTCAAAATATCCAAACCGGGACGGAGGTACAGATGATAGGTGTTCCCAAGGATAATCTGCGCCTTTATATCCTCCTTCAACTCGTTTACATGAACGGCTTTCACCGTACCGGCCGTACCCACGGGCATGAAGACGGGCGTCTCAATTTGACCGTGGTCGGTCGTTATCAATCCTGCTCGTGCCGCCGATTCCGAAGAGGTATGTAAAAGTTGGAAGTTCAATATCGTCCGATTTTTGTAAAAATATGTCGGCAAAGATAGTTAATTTCGCACTTATCTTCGGGATTGGAGGTGATAAAAATAGTTAGTGGGATTTTTAAAAAAAAAAATTGTCATGAAGAAACAAGGGCGCGAAGGGGAAAAAGCGCAAAAAGGGGCGCGGTGTTTGTAGAGATGTAACGTTTCTCCGCAGCCGAGCGAAACGTCGTTCCGTTATACAGATGCAGACAGGCAACACGCTAACAACCTGCCCGAATGGGCGGAACTTCTTGAATTTGCAAGGCAGAAACTAACGCCGGGCAGGGTCGTTTTCATGGTAAACGATTGATTTTTGCTTTGATTTGCAGAAAAACTTTCGAAAACTCCGGATCAGATTTAAACGGTATAAAAACATTATAGATAAAATAATTTCTATTGACTTTAAAATAATAGGGGATATTTAGTTTCTCGACTTTAATGTCCAAAAAACGGTTATCAACCAAGAACACCCGATTTATAAAGCCCTTATATTTATCCAAATTGATTTTCAAATTTCGCATGTTGCTGTATGAAACCAAAAAATATACATGATTGCGCTCCGAAATCTCCATGTTGTTAATGGTTTGTAATTCAGCATCAATGCAATCGATACATTCCGAGTCACTGAAACGGAAGAATACCGCTTCTTTTTCTTTCTGCAATATTTTTTCCAAAGTCAGCGTATCATTAATCAAGAGAGTAATGTTTTTTATTTCAGGGCAATACCATCCGTTCGACAAGTATTCCACCTCTCTGTTTTCGAGCATTCTCTCCATGAAATGCTTGTAATAATAAACATCGTCGTTATTTTTGTTATTTTCATAACATGCTGATAATAAAATAATCAACAGGATTATGAATATTTTTTTCATCATCATAACGGGTTCAGCTTATACATTATAAGTACCGGGTTGGCATCCTCATCGAGGTTTTCGAGCCATGCACGGCTTTTTTTCGGCAGGGCCTGGTATTTTGAGTCTTTATACCATTCTTTCCGGTCGATCCACACGGGGTCGGTCCAGCTGATGAACTTATCTTCGTAAGCTGCCAAAGGGGCAACGGGATTAAGGATTACAAAATCTCTTTCGTTCTTTATGTAGAGATGGTCTCCTCCTGCCATTTTTCCGCTGCTCTTATCCCTGTATAGAACGTATAAACGGGATTGGTTTTCGTCACATTCATAGACCGTATTAAAGGTAAAAACCTGGTGTGTTGAATTTTCAAGGATGCCGCCGTCGTAGTAGTAAAAATCGTTTTCGCGAAGGATTTGAAAATAAGAGAGCACTTCCTGTTTGCTGTGTTTAAGTTTTTTATATTTCAGTTTTTCAGGGATACCTTTGCCTTTAAAGTCCAAGAAATATCTTGCGGTCAAGATGCCATTGTTATCCAAAGTAAAAACAGTGTCGTTAAGAGGTTGCGTAACGTATATCCGGTCTTTATATTTTGAGATCAGGTTATTGCCGGTATATCCGGCCTTATGTGGGCCAAATGCCGGAAACCCGGCCGAAACAATTCTGAAGTTTTTGTCTGTTAAATAAATTTGAAAATCATGGTTGGATAATGCCGCCAAGTGGTTGCTTTGCCCATTTGCGAAAAAAAGGTAGTTTTCGGGCAGGATAATAAACTCCATGAAATTCAAGGGCATGCCCATATATTTCATGAAATTTCCGTTTTTATCGAAGAAGGTTATCTTTCTTGGATTGGAATATACCGCAAGCCATTGATTTTGTTCGTCGAACGCGATGTCGAAAGGCCTCCCGATTTCTTCCGGCCCGCCACCCTCCTTGATTTTTGCGATAAATTTACCCTTAGCATCAAAGATGAATACATCCCACTGGTTGGAACTGTCCATAATAAAGAACCGATCTTCCGTCGCGATGATCTTGTCGATATGCGCCATCAGCGACTCCTTCTTGGTTTCCAGCGGAATATATATCATCGTGTCAATCATGTCGGATAAAATATATTCGGCTTTTTTGTGTAAAAACGGGCTTAAATCAATCGTTTGCAAACTGTCAGCCCCAACTCTCATGATTTTTGCCTCTCCCAAACGCATACTGTCTATCATGTCGAGGGGAAACCATGGCGGAATCCGTTCTTTCCGGTTTTGGGAACACGAGGCGAGGAAAAACAACAGAATGATGAATAGATGAGCCCTTTTCATTGCTGGTTTTATTTAGCAATCTGTAAATCCATCATAACAACTCCATTTTTTTGTAGTATATGATGTATATCCGGAGTTATAGGATGCCCCGGTAAAGTTCAATATCTGAGCAGCAAGACTTTTTGTGGTCTTGTTATCGTTTTGTTTCCTTGCATTCAAGAATTTCAGATAAAGATTGTAGGGATACGCCATTTTATCGGTGGTCTGCGAAATTTCGGGTTCGATGTTTTCACCGGCATCGAGGCGCAGCTTGCACTGCAAAATATCGTTCAACGCGGCAAACACGTCGCCGTAGGAATCGTAATGCTTGAAGTAGAAATAGGAGGCGCACTCCGTTTCGCCCCGCAGCGCGTTCTCGATGCAGGAGATGCACTGCTGCGCCACA
>JAISUH010000082.1 GCA_031272205.1 Dysgonamonadaceae bacterium
TTTTTGAAAACGTAAGCCGATAATTCGTTGATGTCTTTGAATTGATTGGCAGAAGTCCATGTTTTATCAAAAAATGACAATAAAAAGCGCATTTGATAAGTACTGTCCGGTAGTTGTACTTTAGAAACATTCCATCTGAATTTATCTGAACCGAAACCGTAAGCCGTATGGCCCGCATATTTAATTTCTTTGCAATATGTTAGCGCTGTAGTATCTTCGTAAATAATGGCATCCGCGTCATAACCCAAACTCAAAGTTCCATCTTCCGAACGGATTTCCATCATAATAACCGGCAAAGCCGAAATTTGCGCGTCGTTTATCGCCAAAGGGCAAAAAGCTTCGACGGAAATTTCTCCCGAAATATCAGTCTGTTTTTTGTATATAGCCTTCACAAAAGGGAACTCGCGTACGATGGTTTTATCGCGATAATCGGAAAACTTATAACTTTTGTCTTCATTGTTTATCCAGAAATGTACCGCACCCTTGTTCGACAGCCATTCGCCGAGCCTTCCGGTATTTTGAAGAATGTTCCCAAAAAAGTCGCCGTTTTCCGAAAAATTGGCCGTAACAGCGAAATTCGCAATGGGATAGCCGTCGATAACTTTATTGTCCGGAGCGGCCGAAAGGCCAAAGATTCCTGTTGCAAGAAAAACAAGAATAAAAAAGAGGTTTCTCATAATATAAATAGCTTATTAATAGATTGTTACAACATTATTTTCGATTTCATACCGGAAGGGGATATTGATTTGCATCGTGTTTAATATCTCCCTTAAACTCTCGTCGTTCATGAACTTACCGGTGAATTTTTTATTGCTGATACTTTTATTTTGAATCACGATCTCGCAATCGAATTTCTTTTCCAAGGCTTCGCAAATGGCGTGGAACGACTGTTTTTTGAAACGTATATCTCCGGTCATCCAGTCAATTGTAGATTCAGGATCGTAAGGACTTATCTCGATTTTGGACGTTTCTTTGTTATACGATGCCGATTGATTCGGCGTAAGTTTGCATACAGCCTCTTTTTTTTGATTCAACAATTGTACCGAACCCGAAATCAGGCTTGTAACCACCTCGCTGTTTTCGGGATAGGCCGACACGTTAAACACTGTCCCTAAGACCTTTACATCAATATCGCCCGTCGATACGATAAAGGCTTTCTCCGGATTGGTGCGGACGTCAAAAAAGGCTTCGCCTTCCAGACAAACACTTCGCGTCTGTCGGTTATAATCCGTAGTGTAGGTCAAAATGCTGCCTCTGTTCAGCGTAACGACGGAACTGTCCGGCAAAACAATGCTGGATATGTGGTTGGGAGACGAAAAAACGACCTGCGAAATTTCTTCGTTTGGTTTTTCGTGCCCGTAAAAGCGGGATATGCCCAATAACACGGCTACGGACGCGGCTACCGTCAGCAGGACAATAAGGGGGGTGTTTCTATCCTTTGTCTTCTTGCCATCCTCAAACATCTTGTGATACACCCTTTCCTGAATCTCTTCTTTTGCATCGAGCGCTCGCTCGTTGTCGCAGTCCAATCGGATTGCCCCCAGCGTATTGACCAACATTTTGTCTTCGTCGTTCAAATCGGCGTACAAACGGCTGTATTCCGGATCTTCTTTGTTTGAAGCCAGTATTTGTTCAATCGTGTCCCAATCGTTATGTTGTTGTATTTTCATCTTTTTTCTTATTTAACGACATCTTTTGTCGTAATGATACTCTTTGACAACCGTTCCTATCCTTTTTAATGCGATGCACATCTGAGCATGCACCGTGCGGTCGGAGATGGAAAGGATTTCCGCCACTTCCTTATATTTTAAACCTTCTTCGCGTACCATAAAAAATATGAGACGGCAGCGTTGCGGCAGCAGATTTATTGTCAGTTCTATTAAATTCTTCAATTCTCCATCCAAATAAACCTGCTCCGGAGTTGCCTTATCGGATATCGAAATCGCATCAAACTGGTCTAACTTGATTTTCTGATACTTATTTATCTGTTTCAAGTAGTTCAAGGCCTGATTCCGGACACAGATAAAAAGATAGTTCTTGTAATTTCGAATATCCGGTAACTTCTTCCTGTTCTGCCAGATATAAATATAGACATCCGCAACAACATCCTTGCACAAATCGTCATCGTCGATGAAATATTTCGCATATCGATACAACATGGAATATACATGATCGAAAAACAACTGAAATGCCTTTGGATTATCATTTGCAATCTGTTCGAACAACGAAAAAATATTTACCGTCTTTTCCACTAAATCCGTTATTAATAAGAGTATAATTTTTAAGACTATGCCTATATCTATTTGTCAACAGTGAAACAATTTATATTTTTTTAATATTAGATCGTTAACGCTATAATGAACAACTGCAAAGTTAAACAAAAGTTTTTAAACATCATTCCAAAGGATGATTTTTAAGCCGGAAAACCGCCGCTAATCCCGCGTAAACTCAATCTGAGAATGGTCATTCGGCAAGCGCATGGAAACAAGGTCTCGAAAAATTTTCTTAAAAAATCATGTATAATATGGGAAATTTCAATACTTTTGTCTCAATAAAGATCATGATCCTTTTTGCTAATTAGCTGTTTATTAAATTTTAATGAAAAAATTGGACGAACAGTATCATGCCTTGCAAGATGTTTTTCAATTTGAAGAGGTCTTCAGGAAATACCGGATGCGATGTATCCTGTTCGCGAAATCGTATGTGAAAGACGATGTTGTAGCCGAAGATATAACCATGGACGCCTTTACTGCTTTTTTGGAAAAATGCCGAGAGTCATCCGAAATCAACAACCCCTATCCGTATATTCTGACTATTATAAAAAGCTTATCGCTCAATCATTTAAAACATCAACGTACCATCATGCAGGTTCAGGAACAAATGAATATGCACGAATTGCGCGAATTGAATTTTCGTATTTCCACCTTAAAAGCCTGTGAACCGGAAGAGCTGTTTTCGTCCGAAATCAGAGAAATTATTGGCAAGACTTTGGAAACCATCCCCGAACAAAGCCGTCGGATATTTATGTTCAGCCGGATAGAAAACAAAAGCCATAAAGAAATCGCTCAAATAATGAATATATCAACCAAAGCCGTCGAATTTCACATTACAAAAGTCTTGAAAAAACTGCGGATTTCCCTGAAAGATTATATCCTGTTGTTGCTTTTATTGCGGATGTAAAACCACTGTCGAAAATTTTTTCGTTTTTCGTTAGGGATGTCCCTCTTTCGTTTGTCTATATAGTACTGACACTAAAAACGAAAGATGAAAGAACTTTTTTGGAAATATTTTTCAGGAGAAACCAACCGCGAAGAAGAAGCGCAAATGATGGATTATGTGGAATCTTCCGAACAGGCGCGGCGCGAATTTCTCGGCGAACGGAAATTTTTTGACGCCTGCATGTTCCACCTCTATTTATCGGAAGACACAGCGAAGAAACGGCAACCCCTTTATCTCCGACTGTCGAAGATAGCGGCCGTGTTTGCCCTCGCGTTTTCCATCGGCTGGCTCGTTCAGCATTGGGGAAAAGACGACGCCGGCCGGATGCAAACCCTGAAAGTGCGTCCCGGCAGTTGCGTGGAATTGACCCTTGCCGACGGCTCCCGCGTGTGGTTGAATGCAAACACTGAATTTTCGTATCCCGCATCCTTCGGCAAAAAACAGCGCACGGTAACGCTCTCGGGCGAAGGCTATTTCGAAGTGAATCCCTCCGACGTCCCCTTCGTTGTACGAACAAAAAAATACGATGTAAAGGTACTGGGTACGACCTTCAATGTTAATGCCTATGCCGATAACGAAGACTTTACCACTTCGCTGTTCGACGGTTCGGTGAAAATACAAATCCCCAATTATTCGGGGAATGAAATCATCCTGAAACCCGACGAATACCTTTCCCTTCGGGGAAATACCCCCCAAAAAGGAAAAATCGCCGATTACAACCATTTTCTCTGGCGAAACGGAATCCTCTATTTCGACGAAAAGACCTTTCGAGATATTATCAAAATACTGGGGAAATATTACCATTTGAATATCGAAATCCGGACTTCAGCTGTGATGGATAAACATTATACGGGAAAATTCCGGCCGGCTGAAGGCATCGATCACATTCTGAGAACCTTGCAAAAAGACGTCGATTTCAAATACGAACGGTCGGAAGACAATCAAACGATTATCATCAAATAAGGAAGCGCTCTTCTTTATTTGAGCATCCTGTATGTTGTTTATAATAAGCTATTTAAGCAAAAAGACTAAAGACAAATGCCTATGATAAAATCCCGATAGCAAAACAAACAAAAAAGCCGGAAGGTGGAGACGAACACCATCCGGCACAAGAATCAATACTGATTTTCTTGAGAGAAATAATCCAGAGTATTAATCTTAATTCCACAAAGATATGGTTTTTTATTGTAATTCAAAAATAAGAAAATATTTTCTATCTGCTATGAAAATATCATCTGTACTCATTTTAGCAGCCTTCTTCTACTCATTTGTCGAAGATGCTGTTTCTCAAAATTCCCGCGTAAACATACAGGAACACGATATTTCGGTGGGCGAACTTCTATCGCTGATAGAAAACCAGACCGATTACCTGTTTCTTTACAGCAAGAGGAATGTAGATGTCAATCGGAAAGTAAGTGTCCGCTCCAAAGAACAACCTGTGGCTCAGGTGCTCAACGAGGTTTTTCGGGATACCGACGTCCGCTATACCATGGAAGGCTCGCACATTATTTTGACCTCCAAAGACAGAGCTCAGGAGATGGACAAGCTGTCGGTTAAAGAAAAAAACCAGCAGCTAACCATCACCGGTACGGTAACGGACGAAAGCGGCGAACCTTTGCCCGGAGTGAATGTTGTGGTCAAGGGTACCACTATTGGGGTGATCACAAGAACCGACGGGAAATACGCGATCAATGTGCCCAACAAAGACGCCGTGTTGTCCTTCTCATTCTTGGGATTTGCCACACAGGAATTTACGGTTGGCGATAAAACCGTGATCAACGTCTCTTTACGTGAAGAAAGCCGCCAAATAGAAGAAGTGGTGGTAACCGCCCTCGGCATCAAACGCGCCGAAAAAGCGCTGAGTTACAACGTGCAGGTGGTCAACAACGAAGACTTCACCACCGTGAAGAGCGCGAACTTTATGAACGCATTGGCCGGCAAAGCCGCCGGTGTAACCATCAACAGCAGTGCAGCCGGCCCCGGCGCGGCCGTTAAGGTGGTCATGCGCGGCGTCAAATCCCTGTCGAAAGACAACAATGCCCTCTATGTGATCGATGGTATTCCGATGTACAATTCCGGCTACGGAAACGGCGTGAGCGATGGTTCCTATTCCTCCCAGCCGGGTTCGGAAGGCGCAGCGGACATCAACCCCGACGATATCGAAAGCATCTCGCTGCTGACCGGCCCATCGGCGGCAGCCCTCTACGGTTACGAAGGCGCCAACGGTGTGGTGTTGATTACTACGAAAAAAGGCAGCGCCGAAAAAACAACGCTCACCGTGAGCAACAGCACAACTTTCTCGAACCCGCTGATACTCCCCGATTTTCAGAATACTTACGGCAACCGGCTCGGCGAAGTAACCAGTTGGGGCGACGCTACCGCCTACCGCTACGACCCCTCCCTGTTCTTCAACACGGGTAGCAATGTGTCTAACAGTGTGTCGCTGTCCACCGGCAATGCAAAAAATCAGACTTACTTGTCGGCTGCATCCACGAACTCGCAGGGTATCTTGCCGAACAACTCCTACGACCGCTACAATTTTTCGTTCCGCAATACGGCTTCGATGCTCGACGACAAATTGGTGCTCGACGCCAGCCTGAATTACATCATTCAGAAAGACATGAACATGGTGTCGCAAGGACAATATTTCAATCCGCTGCCGACCTTGTACCTCTTCCCCCGCGGCGAAGATTTCAACGAAGTGCGGCTCTTTGAGCGTTACGACGACCTTTCGGGCGTCAATACACAGTTTTGGATTTATGGCGACCAGGGACTCTCCATTCAAAATCCGTACTGGATCATGCACCGGATGAACCGCGAATCCGACAAACGCCGCTACAAACTGTCGGCTAACCTGCAATACAACGTTACCCCCTGGTTGAATATTATGGGACGTGTGAATGTCGATAACGCGACTTTCCGTAATACCGAAAAACGATATGCCGGAACGCTGGCTACCTTTGCCGGAACAAAAGGGTATTACCGGTTAGACAATCGTGAAGAACGGCAAACATACGCCGATGTGATCGCCAACCTCAACAAATATTTCGGAGCTTTCAGCTTTACGGCCAACCTGGGCGCGTCCATTAAAGACCAACGCATGACTTACAGTTCGGTGCTGGGCAATTTGGATAAGGTTACCAACTTGTTTACGATAGAAAATATCGGCCGTACAACCGGTTTTAAACCCGATCAGGACGGCTTCACTCAACAGGCGCAATCCCTCTTTGCCAATGCCGAAGCAGGCTACAAGAGCATGCTTTACCTGACGCTCACGGGGCGCAACGACTGGGATTCGGCCTTAGCCTTTTCCGAATCGGGAACGCGCTCGTTCTTCTATCCATCGGTCGGATTATCGGGCGTTATCAGTGAAATGATGAAACTGCCCGAATGGTTCTCCTACCTGAAAACGCGGGTGTCCTACACTTCGGTAGGTACGGCCTACGACCCCTACATCACGCGGGAAATATACGAGTACAATCCCCAGACCAACCAGTATAATACGCAGCCGCGCTATCCCAACCGGAATTTGAAACCGGAAAAGACCAACTCCTACGAAGTCGGTCTGAATATGCGCTTCCTGAAAGGAACACTGCGTTTCGACGCGACGTACTACACCTCGAATACCCTGAACCAGACTTTTGTGGCCTCAATCCCCACGTCTTCCGGTTATTCGGGTGTATATGTGCAAGCCGGCGATGTGGAGAACTCCGGCGTGGAAATAGCGTTGGGTTACGATAACACGTGGAAGGATTTTCGCTGGGCTACAAACCTGACTTATAGTTATAACAATAACATAGTCAGGAAATTGGCTAACGGAATCACCAATCCGGTTACCGGCGAAGCCATTTCGATGCCCTACCTCGACAAGGCTACTCTCGGCAGTGCCGGCTCACCGGTACTGCGGCTGACCGAAGGGGGGAGCATGGGCGACATCTATGTGAACAAAGAATGGAAACGCGACGACAATGGCTATATCCTGCTCGACGCAAAAACCTTCCTTCCCTCGCTGATCGACGGCGAATACCGCAAGGTGGGATCACTGTTGGCCAAAACGCATGCCGGATGGCGCAACACTTTCGCCTATAAGGGTATAGCCCTTAATGTGCTGCTCAGCGGACGTTTTGGCGGTTTGGTGGTGTCGAACACACAGGCGATCCTCGACCGCTACGGCGTATCGGCGTCAAGTGTAGCGCTGCGCGAAGCGGGCGGCGTGGTGATTAACGAAAAAACCGTGTCTGCCGAAAACTACCTCAATATCGTAGCGGCCGGTACGGGACAGGGAGCCCACTATGTGTATAACGCTACCAATGTGCGTCTGGGCGAAGTGAGCCTCGAATATACCATCCCCAAAAAATGGACAGGCAATGTGGCCGCCATCACCATGGGATTGGTAGGCAATAACTTGGCCATGATTTACTGCAAAGCGCCTTTCGACCCCGAATTGGTGGCTTCGGCAACCAACACTTTCTACACGGGCGTGGACTACTTTATGCAACCCAGCCTGAGAAATTTCGGATTCAATATTAAATTGCAATTCTAAAACAGAACGTTATGAAGATGAAAATACATAAAATAATAGGGATAATCGTCTGTATCGCTGTGTTTACACTGGCAGCGTGTACCGATAATTTTGAGATGTACAACACGCATCCCACCGATCCCAATCCCGATGATATGACTACCGCCGAAAGGGTGGGGACGCTGTTCCCCGGTATGCTCTACCTGATGCACAACGCGCAGGAAAACGACAACCAGATGATCGAACAAATGGTGGGCAACCAGTATGGCGGCTACATGTCCACGACCAACAATTGGCAAGGCACCAATTTCGGCACGTTCAACCCCGCATCCAACTGGGTCGAATATCCTTTCAACACCCTGTTTTCGGGATTTTATGCCAACTACTTGAAAGTAAAGGAAATCACCGAAGGCAAAGGCTATATCTACGCTTGGGCAAATATTGTGCGGGTGGCGGTGATGCTGCGTGTAACCGATACGTATGGGCCTATCCCCTACACCAAAATGGGTGAAGGACAGATTGCCGTAGCCTACGACGATGTGCAGACCATTTATCACGCCATGATCACCGAGCTCGACAACAGTATTGATGCGTTGACGGCCTTTATCAGCGAAAATCAAGGGAAAACAAATCCCATGGCCGAATTTGATGCAATGTACAACGGCGATTTCAACAAGTGGATACGCTTTGCTAACTCGCTGAAACTGCGTATGGCTGTTCGCATCGGATTGGTGGATGAGAATTACGCCAAAGATGTCATGGCTTCGGCCATTGCCGGAGGCTGCATCGAAAGCAATGCCGATAACGCCTTCCTGCCCACCACCGACAACCCCTACCGCAAATCGGCTTTCGATTGGGGCGACCTTGCGGTAAACGCTACGTTGTCGGCCTATATGAACGGATACAAAGATCCCCGCTTGCCGGTATATATGACTGCGGCCGCCGACGGCGCTTACCGCGGTGTGCGCATGGGTATAGCAAACATCGACAAAGGGATTTACAGCGGGGCGCTGTATTCCAAGCCTAATTTTTCGGCCAATTCGCCCCTACTGGTTTATTGCGCCGCCGAAACCTATTTCCTGAAAGCCGAAGCTGCCTTGCGGGGCTGGATTGCCGGCGACGACGCACAGGCGCGAAGCTATTACGAACAGGGCATCACCATCTCGATGGAGCAGCACGGCGTGGCCGTAGGCGCTTACATTGAGGGAACGACAGCCCCGACAAGGTACAACGACCCGACGCCCAATACCAATGCGCAGCAGTTTACCACCGGCGCCACGGTATCGTGGACAAATACAGCCTCTACGACCGCCTACAAGATTGAAAAAATCATTACCCAGAAATGGTTGGCCAACTATCCGCTTGGATTCGAAGCATGGTGCGACTTCCGGCGCACGGGTTATCCCCGCATCTATGCGGCGCTCAATAATCTGAGCTCGGCCAGCACCGGCGGTACGGTAACCAATCCTACAAGTAGTCTGTCCAATACGGCCAACTTGATACGCATGGTGCGCCGCTTGCCTTATCCCGTATCCGAATACAACGGCAATGCGGCCAACGTGGCAGCTGCAGTAGCCAATTTCCTCGGAGGCGAAGACCTGTTGACGACAAACCTTTGGTGGGCTTTGCAGTAATAATTATCAACCCTAAAAAAATGAAGATTATGAAACGAAATATCTGTAAAACAGTGTTGCTGTGCGTGTTGCCGCTAAGCCTGTGGCTGTCGGGATGCGACGACTGGCTGAAAACCGAAGCCATCGATTTCGAAAATATCGATCTCAACGCTACCACAAAAACCGACGAGTATTATGCCGCGCTGCGCGAATGGAAAAATACGCCCGGATTGCCGCAAACCTTTGTGTGGTTCGACAACTGGAGCGGCACTTCGCAAACAGGTGAAAACAGCCTGCGCGGACTGCCCGACTCCCTGACCATTGCCTCCAACTGGGGCGGTCACCCGAAGTTCGACCTCTCGCCGGAACGGAAAGCCGATATGGAATACGTTCAACAGGTGAAAGGCACCAAAGTGGTGGTTACGCTCTTTTCGGCAAAAGTGGGAGAAGACATGCCCGATGACCCCATTTATGATATCGGCAACAGCTCCGACGAATCGGTAGTGCGCCCGGCCATCCGCCACTACGCCGAAGCCATCTACGATGCCGTAGTCGCTTCGGGATACGACGGTTTCGACTGGGACTATGAACCGCAGGGCGGCGGCGGTACCGGAAACTACCTGTGGACCAACACCACTCAACGCCGGATTTTTGTCGAAGAACTGTCGTACTGGTTCGGCAAAGGCGCTACCGACCCCGCCCGCAACCGCGACGGACGCAAAGAAGCCAAATCCGGACTGCTCTTCCTTATCGACGGTGAAGTCGGCATCCGTGGACGGATGGACAAAGACTGGCTGTCCTACTATGTCGATTATTTTGTGTTGCAGGCCTACGGCTCAACGACCGAAACTAACCTTAATTCCCGCGTAGCCGGCGTAATTGTCGATATGAGCGACTGGATTGACGCCGGCGTTATCACCAAAGAAGAAGTGGTGCGCCGTACCATTCTTACCGAAAATTTTGAATCGTATGCGGGTACCGGCGGCGGCGTTTTAGTGCAGTCGAGCTTTGTATATGCGCCCACCTCCGGCGCCGACCTTGGCGTGGAACAGCAAATCGGAGGCTTTGGAATTTACCGCGTAGGATTCGACTACAACCAGGGGAAAGGCGACTATCTCGGCTCGCCCGAATATTATTACCTCAGGCAGGGGATTACCAACATTTATCGGATTTTCAACGAAAGGAAGAACAATCCGCCTGCCAACGGATAACAAAGGATATTAACCATAAAAAAATGTAACGTTATGAAACGAAATTATATTTTAGCGGGAATAATAGCCGCGGCCGGTTTTTTCTTGACGGCCTGCAACGATGCGGAATACACCATTTTAGACAATAGCGTCTATATAGCCGATGCCGCTTCTTCGGCACAATCGGCCAACGTGTCTATGGAAGTCGCCGGCGCCGATGTGAAAATTACCGTGCGGCTGGCCAAACAGGTCGCTACCGACGTGGAGGTTCAAATAGGATTGAATGCCGAGTTGATTGATGCGTACAACCAATTAAACAGTACGGAATACAAACTGCTCCCCTCCGATAAATATTCACTGGGCGACGGGAAAGTAGTGATTCCGGCAGGAAACATCAATGCGGTATATACCGTGCATATTGCTCCTTTTGATTTGGAGGGAAATCGTTATGCGCTGCCGGTCGTCTTGACCAATGTGATTAAAGGAGATATTGGCAAATCGGACTCGCAGTCGCAGTTTATTTACCTGATAGCGCAACCTCTAATAGTGAGCGTTCCGGTGATGAAAGGCTACAATAACGAAGGTGTTGACGTGCATCCCGATCAAGACTGGAATTTGCTTGTGCCAACTTGGAGTATAGAATGTTGGGCGCGAATGTCCGCCTATTCTAAAAACAATCAGGCCATTTTTGATAATTGGGGCGATGGCGAGACCGAAGTGTATATTCGCTTTGGGGACGCCAATGC
Organism: Dysgonamonadaceae bacterium; assembly: GCA_031272205.1. Classification (GTDB taxonomy): domain Bacteria; phylum Bacteroidota; class Bacteroidia; order Bacteroidales; family Dysgonomonadaceae; genus JAISUH01. The sequence continues at coordinate 11,291 of JAISUH010000082.1, forward strand.
ACCGTACAACTATTTGCAGATAAAAACCCTTGGCGGTCAGGTACAAACAGCTCGCGACCTGGTGGGCGGCGTGTGGTATCACTGGGCTTTTGTGTACAACGGAACAACATTGTATATTTACCGGAATGGAGAATTGGATGTGCAATTCGACCCTCCGGCATCGGCTCGCGCCGACGGAATGGTGAAATTCCAGCGACTAAAAATGATTGGCTCCGGCGCTACGTATTTCCCCGACCAGTGCGCTATGAGTCAGGTGCGCTTCTGGAAAACGCCGCTGACGCAAACCCAAATCAAAAACAACATGTACTATGCCGTGGATGCCACGAACCCCAACCTTATCGCCTATTGGCCCATGGATGAGGGTAGTGGAAATGTCTTTCGCGATATTACCGGCAACGGCAACGATGCTCAGGTAGGTGCAAACATTATCCAGACATGGGAACACAACGTGCGTTTCGACAAGTAAAAAAGCTATTGCACAAGTAAAAAAACTATTGAACAGATTTTTAGAGAAGGAGGGCGTGATTGCGCCTTCCTTTTTTCTTGCCACAAAGACTCAAGAGCGCGAAGGCGCGAAAAAGGGGGATTGAGAATTGAGAATTAAGAATTAAGAATTAAGAGTTGGTAGTTTGTAGTTTGTAGTTTATAGTTTGTAGTTTTTAGTTCTTCGGGGGGGCAGCTAAGAGGCTGTCTCAAAAGCCCCGTCATTGCGGGCATGACCCTCAATCTCATAAAATATGTAATACTAAATTATTGTATATGAGGTAATAATAATTTGAAGAGGTTTCCTGCTTTCGCAGGAATGACGCAGTTTTATACTTTTGAGACAGCCCCTTAATAGAAGGCAATGCAAGTGTTGTCGATAGTAAAGATGCGGCATGTCACGTCTCTACTGCCAATGCAACCCCGTACGGGGTTGAACGGCATTTATACGCCTATTTTCTATGGATATGGATGGTCTGCGGCCAAGAAGCTTCCTCAAAATTCCCTTAGTAGCCCAAGGCGCCACACACCATCGCTCTCCCTTATTTTTTGATAAATAATGGAATAAGGGCGAGAATGGGGGGGCAAATTCATGCTACTAAGGGTTGGAAATGGTATTTTGTAGAGACGCGGCATGCCACGTCTTTACAGTCGCCAAATGCCGTATCTGTATGGCTGAAAGCCATGTAGCAATAGCGCTGCCAATGCAACCCCGTACGGGGTTGAACGGCATTTATACGCCTATTTTCTATGGATATGAATGGCCTGCGGTCAAGAAGCTTCCTCAAAATTCCCTTAGTAGCCCAAGGCGCCACACACCATCGCTCTCCCTTATTTTCCTGATAAATAATGGAATAAGGGCGAGAATGGGGGGGCAAATTCATGCTACTAAGGGTTGGAAATGGTATTTTGTAGAGACGCGGCATGCCACGTCTTTACAGTCGCCA
>JAISUH010000041.1 GCA_031272205.1 Dysgonamonadaceae bacterium
ACCCTGCGCGACCTGCAATCGAAAGCCGACGAACTGGGAAGCCGCAATATGCTGAACGTGGCCAAAGTCCTCGAAGTGCATGTGATGAGCCTCGCCACCGACCGCTGGCGCGACGTTCCTTATTCCGACGCCATTAATCTCGGCGCAGGCGCTGTAAATCCGCAATACGACCGGCAGGAAGATATTTATCCCGCTTTGCTCGCCCTGCTGAAAGAAGTTGCCGACGACTGGGGCAATAACGGAATCGGCGATGACGACATCTCGACCGGCGACCTGCTTTACGGCGGCGACGTGGAACTCTGGCAACGCTACGCCAACTCGCTCCGCCTGCGCCTCGCAACCCGAATCTCGGATGTTAGCGCCTCGCTTGCAAAACAGACCATAGAAGAAATTGCCGGCAATCCCTCGAAATATCCGATTATCGATGATAATGACGATAATACGTTCTTCTGGTGGGATGCCAACGACGCTTCGCGTTTCGAGCCGTTAGCCGACGCTTACCGCACCCGTCCCGGAGTGGAATTTTGCGCTCCTGACGTGATGATTGACAATTTTAAAGCCAATAACGATCCCCGCCTCTCGAAATATTTTGAACCGGCTGCCAGCGACGGCGGTTATCACGGCTACATCATCGGTGCGGCCGCCAATACTTCGCCGAGCGGAATGTCGCATTGGTCGTACAAATACGAGCAAGACCTCGGCGGATTTTCGCCATGGTACCGCGCGGCCGAAAACTGGTTCTATTACGCCGAGGCTGCAACCCGAGGCTGGAGCGTGGGATTTACCGCCAAAGCCGCTTATGAAAAAGGCGTTACCGCTTCGATGGAAGAAAACGATATATCGGCCGCCGAAATAAGCGCTTATTTAGCAGGCGCAGGCGCATTCCCGACGGGAACAGTTGACCAGCAGCGCAAAAAACTGTATTATGAACTCTGGGCGGCAATGTTCAAACAGGGTATGGAAGGATGGTCGCTCTACCGCCGTACCGGACAGCCCGACTTCCTGTATGTCGCTCCCGGACGCGCCATCGCTCTGCAAGGGCATCACTGGGGGCCACTGCGTTCCCCGTATCCCGACACCGAGCGCAACCTGAATACGGCCAACAATAAGCCTTTCAACGACGAAGTCATCGACGATCTCTGGGGCAAACAAATGTGGTGGGACCAGCGCACAGGTGTAAATAACTGACAAAATGTAATCATATTACTTGCAAAAGGCTGCTCAAAAAAACTTTTTGGGCAGCCTTTTTGGTGCGACGTTCAACGTTCAACGTTTAATGTTCGAAGTGGATAGTGGGTAGTTGAGAATTGAGAAAGCATAAGGCGCGAAGCGTGAAAGGACAGTCCCGCAGGGGACGCCACTTTATTAACCGTATGCTTCAGCTTACGGACAGAACATCCCTCTCCACCCCAAAGTCCCGCTGAGGGGACGATGCTTGCATTGCTTTCTATTAAACATTCCAAATTTTCGAAATTTGGAATGTTTTTTCGTAACCTCCCGAATTAAACCTGTTAGGTTTAAAAAACCTAACAGGTTTAATAACAGATTGTTGTCGCGTTGTATGCGGCGCTGCGAAATCACCAAACAACTGCCCGAATGGGCAGAACTTCTTTAATCGCTTGCGGGCTTTCAGCCCTTTTGGGTGAGGAGGCGTTTGTTTACACAGGGCGTTGCCCTGCGCTATGGCTACATGGCTTTCAGCCATACAGATACGGCATTGCTAATCGTAAAGACGGAGCAAGCCGCGTCTCTACAAAAATACCATTTCAAAAAATCCGGATATTTCCGCGGAAAATTTCGATAAGGAGGACAACCGAAGCAAGAACCAATCCCCACATGATAATCCATTCCCATTTTTTGATGGGTTCTTTGCGCTCCATCTTCGCCTGAAAAAAGAGAAGGGTTCCCAAAGCGTAAAACAACAGCGAATAGAAGAGGTATTTGATTCCTACGGCATGGATGGTATAAGCCGAATAGACGGTTGCTAACAGTGCGATGCAGAGGTGGGCGATCTCGATTTTAGTCCTGTTTCTGACGGTGATTTTCACGGCATAAATCGACGAGAGCAGGTAGGGTACCAATATTAGCGTCGTCCCCAGCGTGATGAGCGCCACATAAGTGTCGTTCAATGCAGGTAAAAGAATGGAACAGAGGAATATTTGCGTAAAAATCTGGGTAAACAGCAGCGCGTTCATCGGCGTGCCGTTTTTGTTTTCTTTGGTCAGCAAGCGTGGCATAACGCCGCTTTTCGCCGCCGAGTACATGGTTTCCACCGAAAGCAAAATCCACGAGATGCTCGCCCCCATCACGGAAATCATGATTCCCATTTTCACGATGACGGAACCGGCTATTCCGACGGAGGTTTTCTCCAACATCAGAGCCAAGGGCGTATCGGATTCGGCCAATTCGGAGGCGGGAACAACGGCCATGGCGATGGACGTGATGGCGATGTAAATAATTAAAACCGATACGATTGCAATAACGGTCGCCTTGCGCACGGTCTGCAAATTTTTTGCCCGTGCAGAGAGCACCGATGCCGATTCTACGCCCACAAAACACCACAGGATGATGGCCATAGCGTTTTCGATTTGCAAAAACGGAGAGGTCGTTTGACCCGATGAAGCCACCGTGTGCGCCCAGTCCTCCATGAAGAACAGTTCGGGTTTGACAACAGAAACACCTGCGACGATCACTAAAACAAGGGGCAGGAGCTTGGCTAACGTTACCCCGAAATTGAGGGCGGCGCCTTCGCGGATTCCCGCTTTCAAGATAAAGAAAATCGCCCAGATCAATCCCGACGCGGCTACGAAACAGGCGATCGGCGAGAGGGCGTATTTTCCCAGCAGATCGTTCAGCGTTTTGAAAAAGATGATGAGATAGCCCACATTTCCTAACCACCCTATCGACCAGTATCCCCAAGCGGCATTGAAACCCATGTAATCGCCAAATCCATCTCGGGCATACGCAAAAATGCCGCTCCTCAGTTCCGGTTTTTTCACCGAGAGGTAAACAAACACCAGCGCCAGCATCAATGCGCCAAACCCGCCAAGACCCCAAGCCAAAAGGTTGGCCTGCGGATTGGCTACCTGTATGAGGTCTTTCGGCGAATTGAAAATCCCCGAACCTATCATCGACCCCAAGCCGATGAAGACCAATAACCAGAAACCTAACTTTTTGCCTTTCTCCTCCATAATTGTTACTGAAACTGCAAATTTATGAATTTTGAGAAATAATGGTGCTGTATCCGCGCTTTTTTCTTAATTTCGCACGAAAATAAATTTAAAACGCGAAACAAATGTACAATTGGTTTGAATGTAAAGTAAGATACGACAAGATGCTCGAAAACGGGATGCAGAAAACAGTTACGGAACCCTATTTGGTGGACGCCCTGTCGTTTACCGAGGCCGAAGCCCGCATCATCGAAGAGATGAAACCTTTCATTTCGGGCGAATTCACGGTTTCCGACATCAAGCGGGTGAAATATAACGAATCGTTTTTCAACGAAACGGGCGACCGCTACTACAAGGCGAAACTCTATTTCATCACCTTGGACGAAAAAAGCGGTTCTGAAAAGAAAACGTCAGTGAACATGCTCGTTCAGGCATCGACATTGAAAGAAGCTGTGGAAACCGTCGAAAAAGAGATGAGCCGGGGGATGATCGATTATGCGATTGCCGCCGTAACCGAAACGGCCATTATGGACGTTTATCCCTATTCGGCAGAATCCTCAAAAAACGCCACCCCCACGCAGGAATGACAACCATCGGCTCTCGCATACGTTCTTTAAAAGAAGAGCTTCCTTCGGGCATCCGCTTGGTGGCGGTATCGAAATTTCATCCGGCGGACGATATCCGCGCGGCTTACGATGCAGGACAACGCATCTTTGGCGAGAACCGTGTGCAGGAACTTGTGGAAAAACAAGCCCTGTTGCCGCCCGACACAGAATGGCATTTCATCGGCAGCCTGCAACGGAACAAGGTGAAATTCATCGTCCCCTTCATCGCCTGCATCCACAGCCTCGACAGCGAACGGCTGATGATAGAAATCGAAAAACAGGCAGCCCAAATCGATCGCGTAATTCCCTGTTTAATAGAACTGCACGTGGCACAGGAAGAAAGCAAATCGGGTTTTCTGCCCGACGAGTGCCGTCGTTTTTTGAGGGAAGGCGTCTGGCGCAATTGTCCGCACATCCGGATTTCGGGGGTCATGGGCATGGCGACTTTCACCTCAGACGAGACGCAGATACGCAAAGAATTTCGTTTGTTGAAATCGCTTTTTGAGGAGTTCAAAAACGACTTTTTCGCCGAAGACCCTTCGTTCAAAGAACTGTCGATGGGAATGTCGGACGACTACCGGATTGCGGCGGAAGAAGGAAGTACGATGTTGCGCATCGGCTCGCTGATTTTCGGCCCAAGAATTTGATTTTTTTATTGTCAATGAAAAAACAGACACCAATCTATGAACATCCAGCAACTCGAATACATCATTGCAGTGGATAATTACCGCCATTTCTCAAAGGCGGCGGAAGCCTCGTTTGTTACGCAACCCACTTTGAGCATGATGATCCAAAAACTCGAAGACGAACTCGGCGTGAAAATCTTCGACCGCACGCAATTGCCGATACAAACCACCGAAATCGGCCGCCGCATTATCGATCAGTCGCGTATCGCCGTGGCGCAGGTCAACCAGATCAAAGAGATTATCCAAGAGGAAAAAGGCATCATCAAAGGTGTTTTCCGACTGGGCATCATCCCCACGGTTTCGCCTTATCTGATTCCCGAATTGGTGCACGTACATTCCGAAAGCAACAGCGACGTGCATATCGTTATCAGCGAACTGCCGACCCACCAGATATTGGCTGCGTTAGCGAGCGGCACCTTGGACGGAGGGATTCTCGCCACGCCGCTCAACGACGAAAATGTGGTGGAACGGCCTCTTTATTACGAACGTTTTTTTGCCTACGTTTCGCCGCGCGAAAAAACGCTGTTCGCCAAAACGGCGCTCGACGAAAACGATTTGAACTCCGCCAAACTCTGGCTGTTGGACGAAGTGCACTGCTTCCGCACCCAGATTTTGCACCTGTGCAACCTGAAAAAGCAACGCAAGAGCCATTCGATTTTTTCCTACGAAGCGGGAACCATCGATACGCTTATCGATATCGTGGACAAGGGCGAAGGGCTGACGGTCATCCCCGAAATGGCCGTGCTGAAACTGCGCGAAGCGCAGAAAAAAAACGTGCGCCCCTTTAAAAATGCGACTCCCGTCCGCGAGATCAGCTTGATTACGCGAAAGGAATACCTCCGCGAAAAGCTACTCGAAATTGTGGCGAACGAAGTGAAATCAATTGTACCTAAATCATTGCAAGACAACGGATTGAAAAAATACGTCGTCCCCTTGTAGCGGCTCACCATGGCAAGGGTTATGAGTGGGTATAAAAGCAAAAGCGCCGCAATCCGATACGATTGCGACGCTTTTTGCGGAAAGCGAGGGATTCGAACCCCCGGTACAGTTACCCGTACACTTGATTTCGAGTCAAGCCCGATCGACCACTCCGGCAGCTTTCCTGAGAATACGGCGGCAAAGTTAATACTTTCCCGCCGTATTTTTATCATTTGAGGCAAAAATTTATCTCTTTAACGCTTTCAAAGCTTCGTTGGTCGCCTTCAACAGGGGCTCTGTAGATATTTTACTGCCCACAGCATGTTCCATCCAAATTTGGGGAATGATGCGCCCCTGTGTGAGCATCCGCGTCAGCTCGACGGCTATATTTTTCTTTCCGATTTCCTGTTCGATCTGGGAATTGATAAGGTGTCCCATCGGGTAGTTGGGAAGATACAGCGGATAATCGATCATGTGGGAATAGATGCCGAGCAGCGTTTGATCTTTATCGCCGAGTATTCCGGCATAATAGCTGTTCCACACCTCCTTGGCGATAGCGATAACGGCCTCCTTCAATTGCGCAGCCGTAGCGTCGGGATGGGCGTAAAGCCATTCCCAAACCCGGATATCAACAAGAGAAACGCCCATGATTTCGTAGCAAGCCCAAAAATTATCGAGCGTCAGATAAAAGGTTTCGTGGATATCGGGATTTTTTATGCCGAGCAGTTCTATGTCCCGTCTCTGGAACAGAAAAGCGACCGCTTCGGTAAACGCCGTGTTGGGCACGCCGTTGAGGACGTAATAATCGACGTCGTTCATCGTGATGGTTTGCTCCACGTTGTGCCCAAACTCGTGTACGGCAATGTTGTAGCCCTTGTAGTCCATGCCGTTTTTCCCGATGCGCGTGCGGAGACGCGCCACATCGTTCCGCATAGCCGATCCCATGGCGTGTCCGGCGCCCCGTGAGGCGTCAACCTCGACGAGCGATACGATTTCTATGGCTTTGGAACGAGGCCATCCGAGTTTGACCAGTATATTCGGCAATTGAGCTTTGACAGCTTTGGCATCGGGATATTTTCTCGATGTAATTGCTGTGAGCCGGTCTTCGGGGATGCCTTCACGGCTCTTGAAGCCGTTGTACCAGATGTCAAAGGGTTCGAGTTTGCGGCCGAGGCGCGATTCGATAAACGCCGCCACCTCCTTCACCTGAGGTGAAGCAAGCAAGCTTTCGAAAAGCGTTTCCACATCTTTCTGCGGAATTTCCATCGTTTGGTCGAAGGCGCGGACAAGCTGCGTGGAATAATGGGGCGAATAAGCGTCAAGGCTTTTCATTGCGTGAAAATTGCGCAGGAAAACCTCATAGCGCGTATCGGGTTCGGGTGTCGATGGGATCTCTTTGCCGTCGGCATAGACCTTGTTTGTTTCGGGATTCCATGTATATTCGTCGTTATCAATTACTTGCTGCGGAATCGATTGGTCGATGATGCGTTGCATCACGTTGTAAATCATCCGTTGCTTTGTAAGTCCGTTTTGAGTGTCGTCGTAATCCGATTTCAGTTCATCGCGCAAGCCCCAGTGGGTGATCAGCTTCATATCTTCGGGAAAAAGCGGCTGTCCGGCGCTGTTGAGCAGTTTGCCCATGTAGATATTGTAATCGGAGATATAGGCGTCGGCCTCGGTAACGGTTTTCGAGATGTTTTGCTGCACATCGGCGGGCACGCGGGACGTGAAGGCGTCCCCCATACGGGCGTAAGCCCATTCTTTGCGCGTCCAGTTCTTGCCGAGCTGCGTTTTTTCCTCCAGCGAATAGAAGGGGAAATTCAGAGCGGTTACGAAAGCGATTTTGGAAGCGTACATATCATCCCCCAGATGAGCTGTTACATCGTAACCGCCAAACATCATGTCCAATGATGTGGGGTCGGGGCCATCGAGATGGAGCGGCGATTTCAGTTTTTCGTCGATTTTGTGAAAATATCCGTAAAGCGTTTCGAAATTCCGTTCCAGCGTACCAAACAAAGCCGAAAGTTGGGCTGTATCGGCAACGAAGGCGGTTTTACAAAAGGCGGCAAACTCTTCTTGCGAACCGTCCTGTTCGCGCCACAAACCGGCCGTTTGCTGCACGCCGCGCTCAATGCGGAACGAAGTCTCATTACCCAGCGAGTCTTTCAATTGCTGGATGACGTTTTTTACCTGCAACTCAGGGATAAAATGTGGCGATTGCATGTTCGTTTCTCCGTTTTTTTTGTTTGTTGTGCACGCTCCGAAAACAAAAAGAGCGGCAATACCAATTATGGAATAAATTTTTTTCATCTGTCAATCTATTTTTTTTAATGCGTTTCATTTTCCGAATTATTTTATCGGATTTTTTATCTATTGACGACAAAGGTAGCCGAAAAAAACAGATAATCAATACTTAAACTACTATCATTTTTATATTTTTTAAACTGCGGATCGAAAATAGGCCTCTATTCCATCCGTCAAATCGATGCGTATCCCACATAGTTCGTGTCTTCATTGACAGCGGTAAGCGCCAAAAATCCCGACCGGATTTTCCCGTTTTCGACGACGAGCGGGCGCCTTTTTCGCATTTCCTCCGTAAACGAGAGCGCTTTTGTTTTTTCCTTGAAAAACTCGATGCGGAAAATGCCTTTGGAACCGAGTCGGAGGAAGCGTTCAACGAAACAGTGGGCAACGATCCCCATGTTCATCCGCATATTGATTTCCACGCAAGGATGCAGCGAAAACCGTCCGTCCTCGTTGCGGCAAAGCATCATATCCACACCCATGAATCCGTCAAAACGGGGGAAACAGGATGAAAGCCTCGTTTCCAATTCCGATTTCAGTTCTTCCAAAAGCCGGCGCTCAACAGATCGGCTCAAGCGCTCTTCAATTTCATCCTGAAACAGCAATTCGTTCCCGATGTATGCGCCCGATGCGCCGGCCGAAAACAGCGAATAGGCCACGAACCGCGTTTTTCCTCCGGAAAATTGAAATTCCATGGCACAATCCTGCACCTTGTCGAAAACCGGTTCGGCGACGACGCCTCCCTGCCGACGGATCACGCGGAGGCACCAATCGGCCTGTTTATCGGTCATCGCGCCAATGATGCGAATAATTCCTTTTCCGCTACCCGACAAGGGCATTTTCAGCAATTTATCGCCGCCGAAGGAGGAGAGATAAGACCTCAGCGCATCCATATCGGTAAAAAAATGCGATTCTCCGCAAAAATGGGGGTTTAAAGACTTCAAGGACGCTAAGATTTTCACGGCATTTTTTCGGTTGGAATATTCGCGCAAACGTTCCAAATCAGCCAAAGACGGGAGTCTGTCTTCCTGAACGCCCGCGTCCATCAATCTTTTCCGCAGGGCAGGGTTCCAGCCCCACGGGCAGAGTGTTTCGGGCGGGTAATGTGCGATTTCGTGAAAAGCGATCAATTCCGATTTCAGGGGAAGAAGGGTTTTGAGTTGCGACAAGTATTCGCGATTGGCCGAACCTTCGGCAACCACAAGTCCGCCTCCGCCATACCAAAGGGGCAGCAAAGCCAAATCCTGAGCCATTTTTCGCGCCGATGCGGGCGGCGTATAAAAGGGGCCGAAATGGGCTAAGGCGAGATCGTTATCGGGGTTGAAAAGGTACATCGAGCGGTCGGTTAGCGCAAAATAATATCGCGGATGACGGGCATTCCGGCATATTCGTTCAGCCGATTGATGAGGTTTTGTTTGTTCATCAGCAATTCGGCACGCAAAACCGAAGAGGACAGTTGCACGTAGAGCACGTCGTTGCGGTGATAGATGCTCCGCGTATAGGCCGCCACACCTTCGCCCAGAAGGTCATACCATCCGCGCACGACGCGGTGTTCCGCAAATTTCAGGCGAAAAAAGGCGTTATTCTCGAAAAAATCGGATAAGGCCTCCCCAATCGATTGCGCGTCGCGTTTAATCATTGCTGATGCGGTTTATTTCCCCGTCGGTTACGGAGTAGATATGATGGTTGTTGTGCGTGCGTGTCAAAATCCCGTCGATCGATTCGCGGTTGGTATCCGAAATGAATATCTGTCCGAACTCATCGCCGGAAATCAGTTTTACGATTTCCTCCACGCGGTTCGCGTCAAGTCGGTCAAAAATATCGTCGAGCAAAAGGATGGGGGTTGTTTTTCCTGTTTTCAGCAGGAAATGAAACTGCGCCAATTTCAGCGAGACGAAATACGTTTTGTTTTGCCCTTGCGACCCCACCTTTTTTATCGGGAACCCGTCGAGCAGCATTTCCAACTCGTCGCGATGGACGCCCGTTGTGCTGTGCCCGATAAGCACATCGCGTTGCCGCGTGCGGATCAACTTTTCTCGAAAATCGCCTTCGGAAAGTTGCGACACGTAATCGAAAGAAACCTTTTCGTTCGAGCGGCTGATTTGCGCGTAAAAGCGGCCGAAAATCGGCGTAAAATCGGCAATAAATGCGCTCCGTTTTTCGTGAATGAGCTGTCCTTCCTCCACCATTTGGTCTTCCCAGAGCTCCATCAGCGTTTCGTCGATGTGCTGTTCTTCGTTTTTCAGCAGCGCGTTCCGTTGCTGCAAAGCTTTCGCGTAGCGAACCAAGGAGTGAAGGTATTCCTTGTCGAATTGCGAGATAGCAATATCCATAAACCGCCGGCGTTCCTCGCTCTGTCCGGTGATCAGTTCGTTGTCGGCGGGCGAAATCATGACCAAAGGGAGGAGCCCTACGTGGTCGGAAAGCCGTTCGTATTCTTTTTTGTTGCGCTTAAAATGCTTTTTTTGCCGACGGCGTATCCCGCAATAAATCTCTTCGGTAACGCCGCTTTCGGGAAATTCGTATTTCCCCTGCAACATGCACACATCGGCATCGTGACGAATAATTTGCGAATCAATCGGGTTGGTATAGCTTTTGCAAAACGACAGATAATAGACCGCGTCCAACAGATTGGTTTTTCCCATGCCGTTATTCCCGATAAAACAGTTTATTTTGGGCGACAAATCGAGTTCGACCTGCGCCAGATTTTTATAATTTATAATGGATAACTGCTTGAGAAACATTGTGATAATGGTTTTAATGTTTATTCGCTCAACAAAAGTTGCTGGAGCTCTTCGGGCGAAACGTTTGATTTCAAGCGGCCTTCGTTAGCGAAGGTGATCCGCCCCGTTTCTTCCGAAACGATAATCACTTTGGCGTCGGTTTCCTGCGAAATTCCAAGTCCTGCCCTGTGTCTTAATCCCATCTGCTTGGGAATGTTGGGGTTTTGCGATACGGGAAGGATGCAGCCTGCCGCTTTAATTTTCCGATCCACAACAATCATGGCGCCATCGTGTAACGGACTGTTTTTGAAGAAGATATTTTCGATCAGCCGCGAAGAGATGTCAGCATTGATGATTTCTCCGGTTTGTTCGTACAATCCCAACTGAATCTCGTCCTGAATCACGATGAGCGCACCCACTTTCGAGCGCGACATGTTCATGCAAGCCAACACGATAGCCGTTATGTGCGAGGTATCCCTGTTTTTTTTGTTGCCGGGCGTAAACAGCTTCGACACAAATTTCCAGCCCCTTTTTGAACCGAGCGACATGAGAAATCGCCGTATTTCATCCTGAAAAAGAATGATTAACAAAAACATGCCGACGCTGATCAGTTTATCCATAATGGAACCAAGCAGCGTCATATTGAACACTTGCGAAACAAATACCCAGATAACAAGGAACACAATGATGCCCATGAAAAGAGGTTTCATGCCGGATATTTTTACCAAGCGGTACGAGTAATAGAGCAGCGCCGCCACCAAAAAGACGTCGATAGCGTCTTTAAATCCAAAATGTTCAAACATGGTGCATCAATTAAACGGGTTTGTCGAATTTTTTGATTTCCGTAACTATTTTCACACATTCCACCGCCTCTTTCACATCGTGAACGCGCAGGATATCGGCTCCCGAAAGCAAGGCCGCGGTATTCAGCGCCGTTGTGCCGTTGAGGCTTTCTTCGGGTCTTGTCTTCAGTAATTTGTAAATCATTGATTTCCGTGAGATTCCCACCAACAGCGGCGCTTCAAAAACATCCAAATATTTCAGACAGGCCATCAGTTCGTAGTTTTGTTCTATTGTTTTGCTGAACCCGAATCCCGGATCGATGATTATATCATTAACGCCTAATTGGTTCAGGCGGTTTATTTTTTCGGAAAAATAATACAGAAAATCTTGGATGAAATTGTCGTATTGCGTATGTTGCTGCATGGTTTGCGGCGTTCCGCGCATCTGCATGAGGATGTAGGGGACGTTCAGTTCGGCCGCCGTCGAAAACATGTTTTCATCGATTTGGCCGCCCGACACATCGTTAATGATATCAGCCCCAAAATCCAAGACCGCTCGTTTGGCAACCTCGGCATAGAAGGTATCCACCGATAAAACGGCCGAAGGAAACTCCTTGCGAATGGCTGCCAATGCGGGCATCAACCGAGCGGCTTCTTCTTCCGCCGAAAGGAATTTCGACTCGGGCGACGAGGATTGAGCTCCAATATCGATGATGGCGCCCCCTTCCTCCATGATTTGCCTGCATCGCGCTATGAGGCTATCTTCCGTTTGCTTCCTGCTGGCGGCATAAAACGAATCGGGCGTAACATTCACGATTCCCATCACGATCGGCGTGTCGAAATCAACGAGCGACCCTTTTATGTTGATGTATTTCTTCATTTTGCCTATAACGATGATTGCGGGTCGGGGTTCGGATAGTCGATCGTGTAATGCAATCCCCGACTCTCTTTGCGTGCCATGGCTTGCTTGATGACTAAGTAACTCACTTTGATGATGTTTCTCAACTCGCAAATTTCGCGCGAGACCACCGAGCGTTGAAACAGGTTTTCGGTCTCGCGAAACAGGATGTTCAACCTGTCCATCGCACGTTGCAAACGCAAATCGGAGCGGACGATACCCACGTAAGACGACATGATTTGCCCCACCTCCTTGTAACTTTGCGTAATCAAAACCATTTCTTCGGGGAGCGTGGTGCCTTCGGCATTCCAGTCGGGAATGTCTTCGCGGAAGGCGTATTCTTTGAATCGCGGGATGGAGTGTCTGGCGGCCGCGTCTGCAAACACCACCGCTTCGATAAGCGAATTGGAGGCTAAGCGGTTGGCGCCGTGAAGCCCCGTGCAGGCACATTCGCCGTCGGCATACAGCCGCGCGATGCTGGTTTCGGCATTCAGATTCACCCGGATACCGCCGCACAAATAGTGGGCAGCCGGAGCCACGGGAATCATGTCCTTGGTGATGTCGATACCGTAACTGAGGCATTTTTCGTAAATGCCGGGGAAATGCTCCTTAGTCTCCGCTGCATTTTTATGCGTTACGTCTAAATAAACGAAATCGTCGCCGCGAGTTTTCATTTCCGTATCGATAGCGCGTGCCACAATATCGCGCGGAGCTAACGACAAGCGGGGATCGTATTTCTGCATAAACTCGCGCCCGTCCTGCGTTTTCAGTACGCCGCCGTAGCCGCGCATAGCTTCGGTGATGAGGAAGGAAGGCCGCGCACCCGGATGGTACAAAGCCGTGGGATGAAACTGCACAAATTCCATACCTTTCACTTCGCCTTTTGCACGGGCAACAATGGCGATACCGTCGCCTGTGGCGACGAGCGGATTGGTGGTGGTCTGGTAGATGCAGCCGATCCCTCCGGTAGCCATCATGGTTACGCGCGAGAGGAAGGTTTCTATTTCGTTGGTCGCCTGATCGAGGATGTAAGCGCCGTAACATTCCACGCCTTCGGTATGCCGCGTTACGATTTGTCCCAGATGGTGCTGCGTGAGGATTTCGATGGTGAAATGGTTGTCGAACACATCGATGTTGGGATGGTTGCGGACGGTATCGATCAAACTGACCTGAATTTCCGCCCCCGTGCTGTCTTTGTGGTGCAGAATGCGAAATTCGGAATGGCCGCCCTCTTTGTGCAAATCAAAATTGCCCGTTTCGTCCTTGTCGAAATCGACGCCCCAGCTGATGAGTTCCTTGATTTGGGCAGGCGCTTCGCGGACAACCTTTTCCACCACGGTCTCATCACACAATCCGGCGCCAGCGTCCAAGGTGTCGGCAATGTGCTTCTCAAAATTGTCCCACGGGTTGGTAACCGAGGCTATCCCCCCTTGCGCATAAAAAGTATTGGCCTCTTCGAGCGAATTTTTCGCGATAACGGCCACTTTGCCGTAAGCGGCCACTTTCAGCGCGTAACTCATGCCCGCTATGCCGGAGCCGATGACCAAAAAATCGTATTTGCGAACCATTGCAGTGTTTTTACAGTTTTATTTCTACAAATTTAGTCAAATCCATTCAAACTCGAACGTATTTTTATTTTTATCTTGAAAAGGATTTTCGGATAATGGTAGTTAATTTTTCGATTTACAGGGTGTTAAATGTTAGATTTTTATTGGATAATTCGCAAAAAAAATATTCCTTTGTTAGGATTAACGGTGCGTTAGGCTCGCTTGTGCGACGATCCTTTTTTTGCAAAAAAACACTGCTCCCAACTTGTAAAATCTGCGCAATGAAGAACATTTTCTCTCTTTTGATTTGGACGGGGATGTTATCGTTCTTCTCCCCAAATGCCGATGTTTTCGCTCAGCCCGGCGATTCCGTTTACACCGTACAAGGACGTATTCTTGGCGGTGATACCCGCGAACCGCTCGCCAACGCGAGCATAACGGTGAAGAACCTGAATGTGGCCAGCGTCGCCAACCGTGAGGGCTATTTCACGCTTCGCGTGCCCGTTTCGGCGCGAAACGCACAGTTGCTGATTCGTCATATAGGCTACGAAAACAAAGCGATTCCCGTCGCTACATTGTTGGACAAGAGCAATTTTGTCATCGTGATGAATCCCTTATCGATAAAATTAGCCGACGTGGAAGTCGTTTCGGGCGACGGTTCAGAATTGATGAAGAAAGCCCTGCAGCGCATCCCTGCGAATTATCCCGACAAGCCCAACATGATGATCGCTTTTTACCGCGAATCGGTAAAAAAAGGGTCTTCCTACATCTCATTGGTAGAAGCGGTGCTGGATGTCTATAAATCTTCTTACAAGTCTTTTGAGGGCGACCATGCGAAGATTTATATCGGGCGGAAGGCTACCCACATTACCCCGCGCGACACGGTACTGTTTAAGTTGCAGGGCGGTATCAGCGACGTGCTGTTGCTCGATATCGCCAAAAACCCGGAGCTCGTTTTCGGTGAGGCGGGCGAAGAATACCATTTCCGCATCAACGGCCTGATAAACATCAACGACAAACCGCACTACATCATTTCGTTTTATCCTGTCAACACCCAAGAGATCCTGTTCAGGGGAACCGTTTATCTCGAAACTCAATCGCTTGCGTTTGCGCGAATGGAGTTTAACCTCAACGTGGAGAACCGCAAAGACGCCTACATCGCTTTTATCCGGCGTAAACCCGCGAAAATGAAGGTGGCCGTAAATCGGGCGCAATATGTGGCAGATTTCGTGGAGCAAGACGGGAAATGGTACTTCAATTACAGCAAAACAGACGTGTCGTTCGGCGTGCGCTGGACAAACCGTTTCTTCGGGCTTTTCGCCACCAATTATACCATAGGGTCGGAAATCGCCATTACCGACCGGTATCAGGACAACGCATCCAAATTTCCGAAGAATGAACGCATCCGCTCCACCGATGTCATCGCCGAAAAAGTGGAGTATTTCCAAGACCCCGATTTTTGGGGCGATTACAACATTATTGAACCCGACAAAGAGATCACGAACGCAATTAAAAAGCTGAGCTCCAAATTATTGCGTCGTGATAAATAGAAGAAGAACAGCCATTAAAGACGTTTCTTGATCGCTTCGGTTTCTTTTTCGTAACCCGGTTTTTCGAGCAGTGCAAACATGTTTTTCTTGTAGGCTTCCACTCCCGGCTGGTTGAAGGGGTTCACGCCAAGGATATAACCGCTGATACCGCAAGCCTTTTCGAAGAAATAGATAAGCTCCCCGATATAATATTCGTTCAGTTCGGGTATTTCAATAAGGATGTTCGGAACGCCGCCGTCAACGTGCGCGATGCGGGTGCCCAGTTCGGCCATCTTGTTTACTTCGTCCACCCGCTTCCCTTCCAAGAAGTTCAGCCCGTCGAGGTTGGCGTCGTCGTGCGGGACAACAACTTTTTCCCGAGGCGTTTGAATCGATATCACGGTTTCGAAAATGCTGCGCTCCCCTTCCTGAATCCATTGTCCCATGGAGTGCAAATCGGTCGTGAAATCCACCGCCGCAGGGAATATCCCTTTCAGGTCTTTGCCTTCGCTTTCGCCGTAAAGCTGCTTCCACCATTCGGCAAAATAGTGCAGTTTGGGATGGTAGTTCACCAAGATTTCAATTTTTTTCCCGCGTTTGTACAGTTCGTTGCGGATGGCGGCATAAATGGCCGGAAGGTTGTATTCGAACGACGAATTAACACCTGTTGCGTTCTCCATATCGATAGCCCCTTGCAACAACCGGCGGATATTGATACCGGCCACGGCAATCGGGAGCAAACCCACGGGGGTGAGCACCGAATAGCGGCCGCCCACGTCGTCGGGGATGACGAAGGTTTTGTATCCTTCCTGCACGGCAAGCGTGCGCAACGCGCCTTTGGAGGCGTCGGTGATGGCGACGATGCGGTTGCGGGCTTCTTCCTTGCCCACGGCCTTTTCGAGTTGTTCTTTCAGGATGCGGAAAGCCAATGCCGGTTCGGTGGTCGTCCCCGATTTGGAGATGTTGATGATGCCGAAGTTTTTCTTATTGAGGTAGCCCGACAATTCATACAGATAATCTTCGCCGATGTTGTTCCCGGCATAAACGACGACCGGATTTTCGCGTTTTTCCTGTAACCAGTCAAAAGAGCTCGATAAGGCGTCAATCACGGCTTTTGCACCCAAATAGCTGCCGCCGATACCGATGACTACCACTACATCGCAGCGGGAGCGGAGGTTCGCGGCCGTGTCTTCAATCTCGCAGATCTCTTTTTCCGAAACCGACGAAGGGAGGGTTACCCAGCCCAAGAAGTCGTTACCCGGACGATTTTTTTCGTACAATGCTTTATTGCAAGCCATCGCGTTACCCGCCTGTTTCAGGATTTCCTCTTCGGAGACGCTCCCAAGCACCTGCCGAATGTTCATCTTTATGCTATCCATAAATGCCTTTGTTTTTATTATATGTTTGACAACTAAAAAAATTCGATCAGTCGTTGGACTTCAGTCTTTGCCGATGCCCGTTCGTACAATATGCGGTAAACCGCGTTCACAATGGGGATGTGGGTTTTAAACCGGCTGTTCATCTCCCAGATGCACTTTGCGCCGTAATAGCCTTCGGCAATCATTTCCATTTCCAACTGCGCCGATTTTACGGAATATCCTTTCCCGATCATCGCGCCGAAAGTGCGGTTGCGGCTGAATTGCGAATAGCCGGTAACGAGCATGTCTCCCAAGTAATGCTGCTGATTGATGTTTCGCGACATGGGCACAACGCCCGAAAGAAACTGCTCCATCTCGTTGATGCAGCGGGTCATCAGCACCGCCTGAAAATTATCGCCGTAGAGCAACCCTTGACAAATACCGGCCGCTATGGCGTAAATGTTTTTGAGTACGGCGGCCAGCTCAATCCCTGCAATATCGTCGGATACGTGCGTGTGCAGGATACGCGACCGGATGGCTTGCGCCAGCGATTCCGCTTTTTCGACGTCGCGGCAGGCGACCGTAAGGAAAGAAAGCCGTTCGAGCGCCACCTCTTCGGCATGGCAAGGACCCGATACGACCCCGATATTCTCGACGGGAATCCTGTAATTGCGGGCGAGAAATTCGCTCATCACCCGATTCTCGCCCGGAATAATGCCTTTGAGCGCCGAAACGACAAATTTTCCTTTGAACACGCTGTTCCCCCAAATTTTTTTGAAATAGGGTTTCACGTAAGGCGAAGGGATGGCTACTATGATGGTATCGGACTCTTTTATCGCCCGTTCGATATTCGAATAAAATGCAATCTGGGAAAGATTGAACTTGATGTTCGGGAGGTAATCGGGATTGTGTCCTAATTTGTAGAAACCGTCGATTTGGGCGCTACGCCGAATGAACCAGTTGATTTTCTTTTGGTTCATCAACACAATCTTCGCAAGGGCGGTACCCCATGTCCCGCCGCCCAAAATACAGATCTTACCCAGTGCAGTCATATCGGCATCAATTATTCTGCGTCAGGATCTTTTTTGACCTTTTTTTCGGGACGCATCTGCGGGAACAGCAGCACTTCCTGTATGGTGGTCTGCCCTGTGAGCAACATGGCGAGGCGGTCCATCCCTATACCCATGCCTGATGTGGGCGGCATGCCGTATTCGAGGGCGCGGAGGAAATCCTGATCGATAAACATGGCTTCATCGTCGCCCTTTTCCGAGAGACGGAGCTGTTCCTCGAAACGTTCGCGCTGGTCAATGGGGTCGTTGAGTTCGGAATAGGCGTTCGCCAATTCTTTTCCGTTCACCATCAACTCGAAGCGCTCGGTCAGTTGCGGATTGTCGCGGTGGCGTTTGCACAGGGGCGACATTTCTATCGGATAATCGATGATGAAGGTGGGTTGTATGTACTGTCCTTCGCATTTTTCCCCGAAAATTTCGTCGATGAGTTTGCCCTTCCCCATTGTTTTGTCGATTTCGATATTCAGTTGGCGGCAAACGTCGCACAGTTGCGCCTCGTCCATCCCGCTGATATCGATTCCGGTATGTTCTTTTATCGCATCGATCATCGTTACGCGCTTGTAGGGCGCTTTGAAGTCTATTTCGTGGTCGCCCACCTGCACTGTGGTTGTGCCGAGCACTTGCAGCGCCACGTGTTCGAGCATCTGCTCGGTGAACTCCATCATCCAATTGTAGTCTTTGTAGGACACATAGATTTCCATCACCGTAAATTCGGGATTGTGGCTGCGATCCATGCCTTCGTTGCGGAAGTTGCGCGAAAACTCATAGACCCCCTCGTATCCGCCCACAATAAGCCGTTTCAGGAACAATTCGTTGGCGATGCGCAGATACAGGTCGATGTCGAGCGCGTTGTGGTGCGTGATGAAGGGACGTGCCGCCGCCCCGCCCGGAATGCTTTGCAGCACGGGCGTATCCACTTCCAAATAGCCGCGCCGGTTAAAGAATTCGCGCATGGCGTTGAACATCGCTGTGCGTTTTACGAAGATGTCTTTAACCCCATCGTTCACGAGCAGGTCAACGTAACGCTGGCGGTAGCGCAATTCGGGGTCGCTGAATTTATCGAAGGCCACGCCGTCTTTCATCTTCACTATGGGGAGCGGGCGCAGCGATTTCGAGAGCACGGAAAGCGTTTCCACGTGCACCGAAATTTCGCCCATCTGCGTGCGGAACACGTATCCGGTTACACCGATGAAATCGCCGATATCGAGCAGTTTTTTGAAGACCACGTTGTAGAGATCTTTGTTCTCGCCCGGACAAAGGTCGTCGCGCGAGATGTAGAGCTGTATCCTCCCTTTGGAGTCCATCAATTCGGCAAAAGAGGCTTTGCCCATGATGCGACGGCTCATGATACGGCCGGCAATGCTCACCTGTCGGCGTTCGGGCGCATCGTCGCTGAATTGCGTCTTAATGTCGGCCGAATAAGCATTCACATCGTATAAGGCCGCAGGATATGGTTCTATGCCGAGCCGCCGCAATTCGTCGAGGCTTCCGCGGCGTATGATTTCTTGTTCGCTAAGTTCCAAATTATTCATTGTTATTTGCGTACTGTTTGTTTTCTCTGTTTTTAAAGGTGCAAAAATACAAAATATATTGGAGACTTGCCTCAGGGAAGCCGAAAAAGTCGGAATCGACAGGGCATGCTCTTTCTTTTTTGGTTTTTTTGCCACAAAGGCACAAAGACACAGAAGGCGCGAAAGCGCAAAAGGGATGGGTAGTTGAGAATTAAGAATTGGGAATTAAGAATGGGGAATTGAGAATGGGGAATTGAGAATGGGGAAGGCAGAAATTAGAAGTTAGAAGGGGCGAAAGAGTGGATGTCTTAGTGGGTAGTTTATAGTTTATAGTTCTTCGGGGGGGCAGCTAAACATTCTAAATTTCGAAAATTTGGAATGTTTTTTAAAAAAGGTGATGCAAGTGGCGTTCCTCGGCGGGATTTGTATGGTATTTTTGTAGAGACGCGGCATGCTCCGTCTTTACGATTAGCAATGCCGCATCTGTATGGCTTTCAGCCTTTTTGAGCAGAGGTATTCTTGTCTCGTTAGAGACAAAATGTTGGTAGAAGACAGGCAAATAACCGCCCTCACCGTCCCGTCAGGGACGGAATGTAAAAAATACATATCG
>JAISUH010000087.1 GCA_031272205.1 Dysgonamonadaceae bacterium
CGGCTTCAAAACTCGTATCGTTTGTTTTGAAGCCGGAATTTTTATGGACTGTTTATCTGTTTTCGTCCAACAATTGTTTTACGGGCAATAAAATTCGTTTGAGCAGGGACATATCCTCATAGCCTGAGTTTTGTTTAATTCTGATTATTTCTCCATCCGGAAAGAAGACAAAACAAATCTGTCGGCAGCAAGAGAGCTGTCGATATCACAGTAAGAATTTAAGACACTACAGAGAATTAGAACAGGGCGAGCTGTCCGTGTTGCGGCTCAAAATCAACCTTAATAGCCGGTTTCAATGGAATTTATAACTTTGGATCGGCTGACTATGCCGCAGCAAGGTATTTGCGCATATTGCCGGATGCGCTGTCTGTGTCAAAAAAAGACATGCTTGATTACGTTGTGAAATTCCGCGCGATTGTGGAAAATGCAGTGTCGGGTGAACAGAAAAATCAGGAAAAAGGAATGCCCAACGTAAAGTTTAACGTTTTGTCCACTTCGGAATTGTTTGCCGACGTTGTGGAAATAAAGGCGCAGTTAACTTTCGGGGCAAATGTCCAATTAAAACACGGTTCCAAGACAGAGTATGTTTGTGTGGCCGAAGTCATTTTAAACATCGCGTCCGTGATGATTAAGTCCGAGGGTTATTGGTATCCTTACGATGTGTTTCCTGAAATTACTCCTGCCTGAAACGTTCCGTCTCAGAACTGCGTAAACGATTTTGAGACGAACTCCATAACGAGCGGCAGTTCCATTCGCCAGTACGTCCACGTGTGTCCGCCGTCTTTGACGCGGTATTCGTGGGGAATTCTCTTATCGCGGAAAAGGATGTGCAGCAGGCTGTTGTCGCGATACAGGAAATCGTCGTCGCCAACGCTCACGTACCAGCGCACGCTCTTGATTTTATCCAGCTCCTCTGTCGTTGCGTTATTGATAATATGCTCAAAACCATAGGTTTTGCCGAACGCTTCTTTCTGTGCGTCCGTGGCATTGGGATTACGCAAGAGCCAGTTGCTGCCCGTCGTAGCGCTCAACGGTGCGGCGGCGGCAAAGAGTTCGGGATGGTGCAGCGCGTAGAAAATTGTTCCGCCTCCGCCCATCGACAACCCCGACACGGCTCGATGGCGGCGTTCGCTTCGTACGCGATACGTCTTCTCGATGTGCGGAATCAGTTCGTCGAAAAAGAAATCTTCGTAAGCGAAACTTCCGTCGGGCTGATTGAAATAGCCCTTGACTTGCGTATCGGCATCGGGCATCACAATAATCATCGGCGCCGACCGGCCTTCGGCAATCGCTTTGTCGGCAATATGCTGCACCTGTCCAAACTGTACCCAGCCGGTATGGTTGTCGCCGCTGCCATGCAGCAGATACATAACGGGATAGCTTATATCCGACTCCTCATATCCGGGCGGCAGATAAATAGCATATTTCCTGTCCATTTTCAGGACTTTACTCTGAACAGTACGTGTCTCATACACGCGACTCTCCTGCGCATTAGCGCCAAAGGCGATGCAGGCAAGGAAAACAACAGTAAAAATTAAATTTCTCATAATGATGCTAAGATTATTTATTTTTTTAATCGGTCCATACTTTCCCTCAAACTGAGGATTTTCTGTTCCGTATCGGCTTGCTTTTTTCGCTCGTTTTCAACAATTTCCGGTTTGGCATTGGCGACAAATTTTTCGTTCGAAAGTTTGGCGTTTACCGATTTCAGAAAGCCCTCTAAATACGTGATTTCCGACTGTATTTTGGTGATTTCTTCCTCTACGTTGATCTCTACCGGAATGGAATATTCGGTCGTGCCGACAATAAAGGCAACGGCCGTTTGTGTATCGTCATTGCGTCCCGTGCCACGATACGGGATCTTACCCGCAATCTCCTGAATTTCCACATTTGCCAATTTCTTTATAATGGAGTCATAGTCTGTATTATGTTCGCCCGGAACCTGCAACGTCAATTTCTCTTTCGGCGAAATATTTTTTGAGGCGCGGACGTTGCGGATGTTGGTGATGATTTCTTTTGCGGTTTCAAAATCGGAAAGATGACGACTGTCTTTGACAAAGTCTTCTGCAGAATCATATTCTTCAATAACATCATCGTATTCATGCAAATCAGTATTCATAATACTCGGTTTGCTAAAATCCATTGATTGTGTAATCGTGTCAACAAGTTTAATTTCTTTTGAACCGGCAAAATGCCTTTTAACTTCTTCCCGCTTTTCGTTGCTGATTTGTTGCCAGATTTCTTCGGTAATAAAAGGCATAAACGGGTGCAAGAGTTTCAGCAAAGTTTCAAAAAAACTGATGGTGCAATGATAAGTATCTGCATCAACGGGTTTGCCGTATTCGGGTTTGATTGCTTCGAGATACCACGAACAAAAATCGTCCCAGAACAACTTGTAAATCAACATTAAGGCTTCAGACAGGCGGTATTTTGAAAACAAACCATCTGTTTCGATTACTGTCTTGATGATTAATTCCTCAAACCATTCGAAAATGAAATCATTTTCAACTTCCTTGTCATCATTTTTGCTTTCTTCGCGCTCTTTTACTTCCCATCCTTTTACTAATCGGAACGCATTCCAAATCTTATTGCAAAAATTGCGTCCCTGCTCGCACAGCGCCTCATCGAAATGAATATCGTTGCCCGCCGGTGCAGAGAGCAACATTCCCATTCGCACGCCGTCGGCGCCGTATTTATTCATCAGTTCGATGGGGTCGGGCGAATTGCCGAGTTGTTTCGACATTTTGCGGCCGAGTTTGTCGCGCACAATACCGGTAAAATAGACGTTTTTGAAACATTCTTCTTTGCGGTATTCGTAGCCCGACATAATCATCCGCGCCACCCAGAAGAAGATGATATCCGGCCCGGTAACCAAGTCATTGGTAGGATAGTAGTAGCAAATATCCTTGTTGTCGGGGTGATTGATTCCGTCGAAAACGGAGATCGGCCAGAGCCACGACGAAAACCACGTGTCTAAGCAGTCTTCGTCCTGATGGAGCGTGAATTTTTTATCTTTCAGTTCTGGGAATTTGGCCATGATTTTCGCTCTGGCCTCTTCCTCGTTGTTTGCAACTACGAAACCGTAGTTTTTAGGGTTGTTATTTGACATCATATTATAGTTTTATTAAAATCACAGTTCGGATAATTCACCCGAATATCTCCCTCAACTCCCTGTTGCTCAACTTGCCAATCCAGTTTTCGCCGGTAGCGACGGTCATTTCGGCTAAATGCTTCTTTTTCTGTATCATCTCGTCGATTTTTTCCTCAAAAGTGTTCTTGCAAATCATTCGGTGCACCATCACGTTTTTGGTTTGTCCGATACGGTAGGCGCGGTCGGTCGCCTGATTTTCGACGGCGGGATTCCACCAGAGGTCGTAGTGAATGACGTGCGAAGCGGCGGTAAGGTTCAGTCCCGTGCCGGCGGCTTTGAGCGAGAGGATGAAAATTTTGTCGGCGCGTTTGTTCTGAAAACGATTGACCATTTCTTCGCGCTGACGGACGTTGCACCCGCCGTGATAAAACATCGGACGCTCGCCAAATCGCTCTGTGATAAAGCGTTCCAAAAGGTCGCCCATCTCTTTGAATTGTGTAAAAATCAGTACTTTTTCGCCTGCGTTAATGATGCTGTCCAAGAGTTCAAACAGCAATTCGGTTTTGCCCGAAAGCGTGGCGTCGTATTTCTGATTTTTGAGAAATTGCGTGGGGTGATTGCAAATTTGTTTTAATGCCAAAATCATTTGCAATACCAAGCCTTGCCGCTTGAAAAGCGATTGATTGTCGGCGCTTTCTATGCCTTCAATCTGTTCCATTGCCGCTTGCATCGTTTTTTCGTAAAGCGCGATTTGCTGCTTGGTCAAAACGGCAAACTGATTTTGTTCTATTTTATCCGGCAAGTCGGAAATGATTGATTTGTCGGTCTTCATTCGGCGCATCATAAAAGGCGCGGTAATTTTCTTAAATTTTGCCGCAACATGCTCGTCATTAAATACTTGTATGGGAGATGCAAAGTCGTCTTTGAAGGTTTTCACATTGCCGAGATAGCCTTTGTTGGTAAAATCCATTATCGACCAAAATTCGGTCAGTCGGTTTTCCACCGGCGTACCGCTCATCGCGATGCGGATATTGGCAGGGATGGACTTCACGGCTTTTGTTTGTGCAGTTTCCTGATTTTTAATATTTTGCGCTTCGTCAATAATCATTACCTGCCATTTTTTCTTTTTCAGAAGTTCGGG
Source organism: Dysgonamonadaceae bacterium (assembly GCA_031272205.1). Taxonomy (GTDB): domain Bacteria; phylum Bacteroidota; class Bacteroidia; order Bacteroidales; family Dysgonomonadaceae; genus JAISUH01. The sequence continues at coordinate 4,233 of JAISUH010000087.1, forward strand.
GTCGAGTTCGCGGTTTAAAAGTTTGGAAATCAGCGCAGGGCGTTCGATGATTTTGGTCATCAGGCGTTCGATATCTTCTTCAAAAAACGGCGGCACGATAATCGTAACTCTGTAAGGCGTTCGGCGCGTCCCCTGCACTTTGGCATTGATGGCGTTGTCCTTGATTTTCACATCCACAACGTGTCCGCTGCGGGCATAACTTGCGCCGCGCGGCAGGCGGTTGTCGTAATCCACATTTTCGAGCGACCTGAGCCAATGCTCGCCCCACCACGTCTTGCCGAACTTTTCTGCCATAAAATAAGAGTGATTAATTGTTCGTTATACATTGAAAATATCGACGCAAAGGTACTGCTTTTTCCTGACTTTGACGCCTTTCTCAACCATTAAATTAATGCATTGATAATAAAATTGTTACAACCTTTAAGCGGAATGATTAATCTTCCGCCAATTCGTCTAACATATCAAAAGTAGGGACGAAAAACAGCGTTCCGGTAACGGCCTTGCTGAAATCCAACAGCCGGTCGGTATTCCCGATCGGGTCTCCGACAAACATGTTTTCGAGCATTCTCCGAGTGGTGGAAAAGGCGCCGGCGTAGCCGATGAAATAGGTGCCGTATTCTCCTTTCGAAGGATAGGCAAAAGGCATGTTAGCACGGATAATTTTGAGTTCGTTTCCGTCGGCATCCGCTATATTGGTAACGGCGTTGTGCGCGTTTTCCGGCTTTTCGTCGTCGCCCAATTCAATGTCGTTGAACTTCCGTCGTCCGATAACTTTTTCCTGCTCTTCGACGCTGAGCTTGTTCCATGCTTTCATGTCGTGAATGTATTTTTGTACGAAGGCATAACTCCCGCCTTTGTACATAGGATCGTCGTCGCCAATGACAGCGGCTTTGCAGGATTCATCGCCTTCGGGATTCTCGGTGCCGTCCACAAACCCGATAATGGATCGTCCGTCGAAATAACGGAAACCGTGTACTTCGTCTTCGGAAACAACAACCCCCTGCAAGGCGTTATCAATGTTTTCGGCGATCTCGAAACAAACGCCCGCCGACTTGGATCGGATATGAAAGAAAAGGTCTCCCGGCGTGGACACGGCCGTGTGCTTATCGCCCCTTATTTCGCGGAAGGGATAAAGTTCTTTCGGACGGGGTTTGTCGGGGAAAAGCCTGCCCCAAGCATCGGCGCCAAATCCCATCACGCAATTGACATTAGCTTCGGGATAACGCCCCCGCATACTTCGTCCGAAGGCCGCAAAATTGCCGCACAATTCTTTTACTTTCTCGACGGTAGTGCCGGTATCGAGTAGTGTGTAAACCAGAAAAAACGCATTTTCTCCCGGTTTGTCGGTTACTTTCTGGATATTCATTTTTTGTAGATTTGTTTGATAAATGTACTTTTTTTAAAACGACCGCATAGGCCTAAACGGTCAAACCGTTTCCTTGATTGAAACCGTTTGGGTTTAGAACTGCGAATTTACGAAAAATCGGGGATAACTTCAAAACAATGAAACGGGTTTGATGATATCTTTATGAATTTACTTGTTTGATTTCCCAAAACTTTTCTTTTCTTTGCAATGTAAAATCACGATAGAATTTCTTTCCTCCGGCATGAACGAAAAAACGCTCGAAAAACTGAAAATCCTTGCTGACGCGGCCAAGTACGATGTTTCTTGCGCATCGAGCGGCGCTTCGCGCGGAAACATGAAAGGAGGCGTCGGTACTGCGGCGGGATGGGGCATCTGTCACAGTTTTACGGCCGACGGGCGTTGCATGTCGCTGTTCAAAATCATGCTCACCAACAGTTGCATTTACGACTGCGCCTATTGTGTGAACCGCCGCAGCAACGATGTGCGGCGCACAACGTTTACACCCGACGAATTGGCGGAACTGACGCTCGAATTTTACAGGCGGAATTACATCGAAGGGCTATTCCTCAGTTCGGGCGTTATTCGCAATCCCGATTACACGATGGAACAGATGCTGCGCGTGGTGAAACTGCTGCGCGAAGTGCATCGTTTCAACGGATACATCCACATGAAAAGCATCCCCGGCGCGAGCCGCGAGCTGATTGCGCAAGCAGGAACGCTGGTTGACCGAATGAGCGTGAACCTCGAAATCCCGTCGGAGCAAAACTTGAAGATTCTTGCGCCCGAAAAAAATTATGAGAGCATGTTCGCCCCGATGCGTTTCATTCAGCAGGGCATGTTAGAAAGCGCGGAAGACCGCAAGCGCTTGCGCTCCGCACCGCGTTTCGTTCCGGCGGGGCAAAGCACACAGCTCATTATTGGGGCGACGCCCGACAGCGACCATCAGATCCTTTCGTTAGCCTCTAAATTGTACAAACGACCCACCTTTAAGCGGGTATATTATTCGGGATATATCCCTGTGAATACGTCCGACAACCGTTTACCCGTCTTATCGACTCCGCCGCTCGTCCGCGAAAACCGGCTTTATCAGGCCGACTGGTTGATGCGGTTTTATGGTTTCGGAGCCAACGAAATGGTCGATGACGCACAGCCTAATCTCGATTTGGAAATCGACCCGAAAATGGCTTGGGCGTTACGCCATCCCGAATATTTTCCTGTTGATGTGAACACTGCTCCCCACGAAATGATTTTACGTGTGCCCGGCATCGGGGTGAAATCGGCCATGCTGATTGTCGCTTCGCGCAAATACGGGCGTCTGACGTCGGCGCAACTCAAAAAAATGGGCGTCGTAATGAAACGGGCGCAGTATTTCATCGTTTGCCGCGAATTGCCGATGAATACCGTGAACGAACTGCAGCCTGAATACCTTCGGAGTATCTTTGTTGAAAAGCCAAAGCGAAAAAAAGACGATTTATTGCAACTGAAAATAGATTGGGGAGAATGAGATGACGGTTTTTTTCTACGATAAAACATTCGACGGGCTGCTTTCGTGTATTTTTTTCGCCTACGAAAACCGTGTTTTCCCCGATTTGATATTGGAGGAAGCGGTGCAAAAACCCTTGTTCACAGAGGTTTCGTACCGTGTAACGACCGAGGACGAAAAAGCCGCCCGCGTCTGGAAAGCGCTTGAGAAAAAACTCTCGCTTACGGCGCGGAAAGCAATGTTCGCCGTCTGGCTGTCGGAATTGGAAGAGACAGAAATGCTCCTGTTTCGCTATATGCGCAAAAACATCGATTTGCCGCAAGGCATGGAGATGAATTTTGGCGACGATGATGTGTTGCGTTGCGGGGAGATTGCACGTAAAGTGGCGCGGGATGCACAACGGCTCATACAGTTTATCCGTTTTCAAGAGACGGCCGACGGCATCTATTTTGCGCCCGTCTCGCCGCAACACAATACCGTACGGATGGTTGCCCGCCATTTCAAAGCCCGCTTTTCCGACCGCCCCTGGGTGATTTACGACACACGCCGCCGTTTCGGCATCTATTACGATTTGAAAACCGTTTCGGAAATCATATTTTCCGATGAAGAAGCCGAAAAATTAGCCTCGGGAAAACTCGATAAAGAAAAACTGTCGGAAAACGAAACCGTACTCCAAACCCTCTGGAAAGAATATTTCAGGACGATGGCCATCAAAGAGCGCGAAAACCTGCGGCTTCAACGCCAGAACATGCCCAAACGCTACTGGAAATACCTGACGGAGATGCAATAAGCCTCACTTCCCGTTGACGGTTGAAATTTGTTATTTGCCCTTCTTCAGCAAATCGCGGATTTCCGTCAACAATTCTTCCTCTTTTGTCGGGGCGGGAGGCGCAGCGGGTTCTTCTTTTTTCTTCTTCTGGAGGCTGTTGACCGCTTTAATGAAGAAGAAAATCGACGTACCGATAATCAGAAAATCGATCACCGTCTGGACGAACGTTCCGTAATTCAGCGTGATTGCCGGAATTTCCGTCCCCTGTGCATCCACAGAGGCCTGTTTGAGGAGTACTTTCAAGTCGTTGAAGTTTGTACTGCCCATCAATGCTGCGATGGGGGGCATCAGAATATCACTGACGAGCGAAGATACAATTTTTCCAAAAGCCCCTCCGATAATGATACCGACGGCCATGTCAATCACGTTGCCGCGCATCAAAAATTCTTTTAATTCTTTTACTAACGCCATTTTTTCTGATTTTTAAAATTAAATTCTATATGTTTTGATTTTCGGAATTGGATAAAAAATACTTTTATGCAAAGGAAATAAAAAAAACGGTTTGGTCAATGTTTTAGGGGAATTTTTTTTGACTTTGGTTTTAACAAAAAAATCACACAAAAACCTCCGCCATTCATTTTAACAAATAACTGTTTTCCACCTTATTGAATACCCGCATTTGCGGTATCCGCATCAATCCTCCGCTGAAGGCTCGTGGTTATGGCAGGAACATCCCTCGTGGTCGAGCAAGACGCGATGGGGCAAGTCCCCGTGTGCAATCAATTCAATGGGGCACGAGTCGTAGGCTTCTTCGAGCCATTCTTTCGATATGTCCGTTCCGGGGTGGTAATGCAACTCCGAATTGACGCAGGCAATGTTTTTCACTAACGAGATGATGGTGCCGATGTCGTGCGACACCAAAATAATGGCAATGCGCTTGTTAATGTCGCCCAACAGTTTATAGAAATTGGTTTCAAACAGCTTATCGACATACGAATTGGGTTCGTCCAAAACAATCAGTTTGGGATCATCCACAATCGCGCGGCACAAAAGCGCCCGTTGCAATTGTCCGCCCGACAAATCTCCGACGGGTCGTTTCAGGAGATCCTCTATTCCCATCTGCGCGGCCACCTGTGCAGCTTTTTGCCTGTCCGCCGCGGTGTATCGCTTGATCAATTTCCCGCTTGGGGTCAATCCCGACAGAATCACGTTGCCGACGCATATCGGAAATTTTTTGTCAATGTGGCTGATTTGCGGAAGGTAACCGATGTTTATCGACGGCGCCTTCTTTCCGCCGTCGAAAAAAGTAATCGTCCCCGACGCCGGATTTTTCAATCCCAATATGGTTTTCAGCAGCGTGGTTTTGCCGCCTCCGTTTGCGCCGATAATCCCAAGGAAATCGTTTTCGTAAACATCGAGCGAAACATCCCGAAGTACATTCGGCTTATTTTCGTAACCTGCAAACAAATGGCGTATTTCAATCAGTTTATTCATGCTGTCCTCCCGCTAAAATATCGGCAATTCGTATCAGTTCCTTATTCCACTCTTCCGACAGGGGGTTGATGCTGTAAATTTTTGCCCCGGCCTCCTGCGCGATGACTTCGGCGTTTTTTGTGTCGAACCCGGTCTGCACAAACACCGTTTGAATCCGCTTCGCCTTGGCCAAATCCACGATTTCCTTTATTTGCAGGGGCGAAGGGTTTTTCCCTTCAAACTCGATGCTGTATTGATCGAGGCCGTAATCGCGGGCGAAATAGCTCAATGCCGGATGGTAAATAATGAATCCCCGCGAAGGAAGGTTTGCAAGTTTTTGACGGATAACGCTGTCGGTCGCTTCGATCTCGACAGCCAATTTTTCGTGATTGGCGCGGAAAGTATCCTCCTGCTTCGGGTCGAGCTTCACCAAAGCATCGAGCATGTTTTTCGAGAGGATAAGCGCGTTCTTCGGCGAAGACCAGATGTGCGGATCGGCGCCGTGCGAGTGTTCGTCTTCGTCATACATCAAATCGATTCCCGAAGAGCAATCCGCGATAGAGACGTGGGGGTTGTTCTCTTTCAGCTTCTGCGACCACACGTTCTCGAAACCGAGGAAGCCCACTTTGAAATAGACGGCGCTCTTGCCGAGGGCGATCATCGTGGCGGGCGACGGCTCGTAGGTTTCGGGGCTTGTGGCGGGAGGAACAAGCGTATTTATTTTATAGGCGCTTCCCGCCAATTTTTCGAGGAAATAACGTTGAGGGGCGATGGTTACCGTCAGCGTTTTTCCGTCGCTTTTGGATGATTGACCGCACGAAAAAAACAAACAGGAGATGAATAAAAGGAGAAAACAGTTCTTCATTGCGAAATGATTATTGTACAAAGATAAAAAAATTAGCGGACGCATCGGTCTTAAACAAAGATTTTTTACTTTTGTCCTAAAAGCAAATTCGATGAAACGCGAGATAGAAGTTACCGAAGACGGTTCGCATACCTTGTTCGTCCCCGAATTGGACGAGCATTACCATTCTACGCACGGGGCCATTCGGGAATCGGAGTGGGTGTATATCGATGCGGGATTGAAATACCGCGGGAAATTTCCCGCCAACATTCTTGAAGTAGGCTTCGGCACAGGATTGAACGCCTTTTTATCGATGCTGGAGGCCGACCGCAGGGAAGCGCCTGTGTTTTACACCGCAATGGAAATGTATCCCTTATCGTTGTCGGAGGCAGAGCTATTGAATTATGCGGCATTGACGGATCCTGCAAAACAGGAACTGTTTATCAAGCTCCATCAATCGCCTTGGAACAAAGCTTGTGGCATCACGCCAAACTTTACGCTCCGAAAAATTCGAGCCGACGCGGCCCATCCGGCGAATTATCCTTCCGACTGTTTTTACGACCTCGTATTTTTTGATGCCTTTGCCCCCGATAAGCAATCGCAGATGTGGACGCCGGAACTGTTCGAAAAATTGTACGACTTGAGCGCCGACGGAGGCATAATCACTACCTACTGTGCAAAAGGACGTGTGCGGAGGATGTTTCAAAGCGCCGGATTTGTCGTGGAGCGCTTGCCCGGTCCTCCCGGAAAACGGGAGATTTTGAGGGGACGAAAAGGATGAAATCCCGAAAAAATGCGGTAAAAGCGACAATTTTCTATATTTTTAAGTAAAAAAAGAGGCAAAAGGGCGTGCAACTCTTTCCTAAAACCGTATCTTTGCAGGGATTAATAATAAATTTAAAACCTATACATTATGCAAAAATTATTGACAAGCATTAAGGAACAAATCTCTCTTTTCGAAGAAAATGCAGCATTGCAGGCAGAAAAAAACAATAAGGCTGCGGGCGGTCGCGCACGCAAAGCTTCGTTGGAACTCGAAAAACTGCTGAAAACCTTCCGTAAGGTTTCTTTGGACGCTTCCAGATAAGAAGATTCCGCGAAAAGAAATTAAAAAAGCGCAATTGCAAAAATTGCGCTTTTTTGATTTTAAAAAAAGTGATGCCAGTGTCGTCGATTGTAGAGACGTGGCATGCCCCGTCTTTACGATTAGCAATACCGTATCTATATGGCTGAAAGCCATGTAGCAATAGTGCAGGGCAACGCCCTGTGTAAACGGGCGTTCCCCTCACCCAAAAGGGCTGAAAGCCCGCAAGCAAGGGTTGATTTTGCCCTTTCAGGGCGCAGACGGCAGGGGGAACCCCATTCGTAGGGCGGCCTGCCTGTCGGCAGACAGGTGCCCTACGCTGTTGATGATA
>JAISUH010000005.1 GCA_031272205.1 Dysgonamonadaceae bacterium
TAACAATGTGAGACGAAAAAACCGCCTCGCAATCGCGGTTCAGCAGTTCCAAAGCCGTCTGCACTACCTGACTTTCCGATGTATCGCAAGCCACCGTGATTGGATGTCCGGCCTGTAAACGGAAAGAAGTTTGGGCAAAAAGGCATTGTCCGAAAACCAAGCATAAAATGCTAATAATATATTTTTTCATAAAACAACTATGTTATCAATCGTCACATAACAGTCGGTACTGCCGAAACGGGTGTTCGCTTTGTCTGTCCATACGGGGGAAATACCGGTTACTTCGATTTTCAGGGTATATTCGCCTGAGGAAGGGATTTCATCACTTTTACACGTTCGCCCACACGGTTGGGTCCCAGCAAGCCGTCTTTTTGTTGCGGCAGGACAATACGCTCAAACTGCCAGTTGACCAAATCGTCCGACGAATAGCAACTGAAACCGGTAAAAACGTTTACCGTATCCGACTTGTATTCGCCAAACAGATAATACCATCCACCGTCTTCTACGATACAGGCAGCATGAGCATTGACGATATTGCCGTTGTTATCGAACCAAGGGATACCGTTGTAGATGGTTTGCGCACTTACCGTCCATCCAAACATTTGAATCAATAAAAAGCAAACCCAAAATATTCTTGGAAGTTTATTCATATTTGATAAAAATAAATCATTTATACTCCGCTAAATGCGCTGAATCCTCCATCGACAGGCAAAACAACACCTGTGATGAAACTTGCGGCGTCGCTGCATAAGAATTGTACGGCGCCGTTTAACTCATTAATATTTCCGAAGCGATTCATCGGTGTTTTTGCCAATACCTTTTGACTCCTTTCGGTTAAGGATCCGTCCGGATTAATGAGAACAGCCCTGTTTTGGTCTCCGATGAAAAATCCGGGAGCAATCGCATTGACACGGATGCCGTCGCCATATTTCAAAGCCATTTCGGTTGCTAACCACTGAGTAAAGTTGCTGATTCCCGTTTTAGCTACGGAATATCCGGGTACACGGGTAATGGCGGAATAGGCAGCCATGGAAGACACATTTACAATACTTCCCGACTTCTGATTTGCCATAATTCTGCCGAAAACCATTGACGGATACACTGTTCCGTTCAGGTTCAAGCCGGTTACTTTTTCCCATTCGGAGATTTTCATATCGAAAAAATCCTGACCGGGAGCCAATGTACCTCCGGGGGTATTTCCTCCGGCAATGTTAAGCAAAATGTCAATCCTGCCGTAGGTTGCGATAATTTGTGCAGCTACTTTTTCGAGACTTTCCAAGTCGAGGACATTGCACACAATACCGATAGCTTCTCCGCCTGCCGCCTTCAATTCCCCGACGCGTACGTCCAACTGTTCCTGACGGATGTCTAACGCTACAATCTTGGCGCCTGCCTGAATAAAACTTTTGGCGATGCTTCCGCCCAATACGCCTCCTGCGCCTGTTATGACGGCGACTTTGTCTTTAATACTGAATTGTTCGTTCATTATCTGTTGTTTTTTACTGTTTTTCCAATTCATTTTTCACCGTTGCCATCACCCCGTCCATCTGCGCCAAAGCATACATCCTGCCCAAAAACGAGTAGCCGGGGTTGTAGCCTTTGTCTTTATCGTCCGGCATAAGACGTCCGTGGTCAATACGCATGGGCAACGATGGGTTGTTTTTCTCGAATATGCGAACAAGTTCAATCAATTCTCCCCGGCCTTTGAGGTGGTCGGCTTCGACAAAACTGCCATCGGGAAAGACCTCAGTGCTCCTCAAATGCACAAAATGTGTGCGGGAAACGAACTTTTCAGCCATTTCAGGTACATCATTTTGCAGTCCGGCGCTCAGCGATCCCGCACAAAAAGTCAAACCGTTGTGCGGATTATCTACTGCGCTCAATATCAATTCGATATCTTCTGCATCGCTTACAATACGCGGTAAACCAAATACCGAACGAGGCGGATCGTCGGGATGTACGCACATTTTGATGTTAAAATCTTCGCAAACAGGCATAATTCGGGAAAGAAAATATTTCATATTATCCCTCAATGCGTTCTGATCTATGCCTTTGTATAAATCGAGAAGCCGTTTGAATAACAGCACGGGGTTTTTATCATCTTCGTAGATATTGCCGTTTATGAAACCTTGGGTTTTTACGATGATGGTGTCTATCAACTGTGCTTTCTCTGTTTCCGTTATCGTTTTATCCAAGGCGTCTATTTTTTCCAATACTTCGGAAGAATAGTCTTTTTCGGCTCCCTCGCGATTCAAAATGCGGCAGTCGAAATAAGCAAACCGCACACTGTCGAAATATAAAGAAGCCGTACCATCATCCCTGTGGTGTTCAAGGTCGGTGCGAACCCAATCGATAACAGGCATAAAATTGTAGCAAACCGCTTTAATTCCCGCTTTCCCCAGATTTGTCAGACTGACGATATAATTGTCGATTAACCGTTCCCTGTCATCACCGCCGTATTTGATGGATTCGCTGACAGGCAGGCTTTCGACAACCGACCATTTCAAACCCGCATCTTCAATATGTTTTTTCAGATCGAGGATAGATTCCAATGTCCATATTTCGCCATTGGGAATATCGTGCAAAGCCGTAACTATTCCTTCCACCCCGATTTGCCGAAGCATCGGAAGGGTAATTTGATCTTTTTTACCGAACCACCGCCACGTTTTTTCCATTTGCTTTTATTAAAAATATCCGCTACAAAGTTACGCTTTTTTCACATTTATTGCAAATTGTTAATATTCAAAATTCTGTGATTTAATGTAAACCTTGAAATCCTTGATGCCGCCCGGAACATCGCTTTCCATGCGGGGAAGGTATTGTAAACCGCTGATAGTGTGGGTGGCGCCCAAGTCGATGACTGCAGCATGCGGGAAGGGAGAGCCTTTGACGGTACTCCAAAAGGTGGATTCCTG
>JAISUH010000055.1 GCA_031272205.1 Dysgonamonadaceae bacterium
GTTATTCGGAAAAATTTGACAAGTCGCTTGAAAAAATAAGCAATTCAAATGCTCAAAAAATATTGAGATATTTGAAAAAAAATATTGACGGTTCGGAAAATCCCCGCGCTTTTGGCAAAGCATTGAAGGGAAGCCTGTCGGGTCTATGGCGTTATCGAGTCGGCGATTACAGAATTATTTGCAATATTCAAGACGACGAATGTATTGTACTTGCGCTCGAAACCGCGCATCGAAAGGATATTTACAGGTGATTGATTATTGTCTGCACCGTCATTGCGCCGCCTGAAATCCTCCGAATCAGACTATTTTCGTCTCCGCCTTTGAAGAGCAGCTATTTCATTATGTATCATTTTACCACATCAGGTTCGCCCCATTTTTCAGGCTTTCCGAATGTTTTCTTCAAACGCTTTCCATAAATTATCTTCCGGAACAGGGGCAGTGATTTCTATCTGTTCTTTCGACACAGGATGAACAAACGAGATGTTTCGCGCATGCAAACTGATGCTCCCGTCAGGATTGGAACGTTCCGCTCCATACTTCAAATCGCCTTTTATCGGACTTCCTATTTTTGCCAACTGACTACGGATCTGGTGATGTCGTCCGGTTTCGAGTTTCACTTCCAACAGATTATAATTATCGGAAGCCGCGATCAAATTGTACTGCAAAACGGCTTTTTTCGCGTTGGATTTCTCCTTGTCGTAAGCCGTCGATTTGTTTGTTTTTTCGTTTTTTATCAGGTAATGGGTCAGCGTATCGGACTCTTTTTCGGGACGTTTTTTCACAATTGCCCAATAAGTCTTGTCGATTTCCCCGTTACGGAACATGTCATTCAGACGGGCAAGCGCCTTGCTTGTCTTTGCAAAAACGACCACGCCGCTTGTCGGCCGATCTAAGCGGTGCGTTACTCCGCAAAACACATTGCCGGGCTTGTTGTATTTAGCTTTCAAATATTCTTTTACGGTTTCCGAAAGCGGCTTGTCACCCGTTTTATCGCCTTGCACAATTTCAGACGGCGCTTTATTTACAATAATAATGTGGTTGTCTTCGTAGAGGACGGTCATAAAAAAGAGAATTAGGATATGAATGAATTATTTCGCAAAGGTCAGGTCTATTCCTTTGTCGTTCTTAATTTTAGCAGCCAAATCGGAAGTCCTTGCCCCGACTTTTCCGGTGATAAATTCCGGGATATTGAAAGATTTCATCAGAGAAGTATAATATTCCGTATTTTTTTGCGGCAACAGAAAGGGTTTCGACGCTTTACCCCGATCATCAATATAGGCGAAAAAAGGCCGAGTATAAAGCCCGTCGAGCCGTCGGCTGCTGAAAACCAACCAATGGCTGTTGCTGCTCCACGAATGATAGCTTTCCACGTCGTCGGAATTGAGAACATCCAAGGGTTGTGTTGTTTTTGTCTGTAGATCAACAATATACAAGTCGGCATCTTTGTGCCAAATTGAAAAATTGCCATAAGCTGAAAGGGTGAAAACCAAAAACTTCCCGTTGGGCGAAACCCTTGGAAATGAAACGCTTTTATTTTCAGCATCGGCACGATACAAGGTATCGATTCGGTCGCCGAAACAGCGATTTTCCGCATCGAAAGCAATGGAACAGAGGCTATAACGCACATCACGAAAGGATTGCGGCATCGGTTGGGCTTCTGCCGAGCAGAAATACAGGGTTTTCCCGTCGGGTGAAAAAGTGGGAAAAGTCTCAAAAACCGAAGTCGAAAAAATCAACGAATCTGTTACAATCTCGTGTTTTTCAACATCATATACCACAACATCCGAAGCCTCGTCAAAAACCTCAATCCGATTCGGGTCGTTGGTGTGAAAAGACTGCTTGGTACTATTGACCGAAAACGCCACAAATTTCCCACTCGGATGCCACGACGGATACACTAAATTGGAGATGGTTTCCGGCGTTTTCGTGTTCAGTTTTTCAATTTTTTTCCCGTTGACCAGTATTGTTCCTGCGTGTTTCGCTCTTACGTGAAACAGCGCTAAATCAGGATTTTGCATGCAAAACGAATGACAATTCATACAGTTTTTATCGGTCAATCGGTTTTCCAAAATCGGACGTTGTTCAAAATTTTCCAAATTCCGCTGATAAATACCCATCTCGTTCCACAATTCGTAGCCCGGTTCTATCAGGCGATAAGCGATATACGGGTCGATGGGTTCTTTGGATACATTTATTTTCAACGGCAGATATTTTTCGGCTTCGCCGTCTTTTGCTTTTGCTGTGATTGTTACAGTAATACATTGACCAACAGCTTTTTTTAATATATTTTTCCAAGCTGATTCCGAAATTTTAAATTCTCCTTTCGAGGCTTTTACGGTTTCCGAAAAACTGCCCGTCGAAAAAACGGCATAAGCCTCTTCCAGCGGATTCGTCATTGCAAACCGAAGCGGAGCAATATTGGGAGGTATGGTAACATCGTTATAATCAGGGTAAACAAGCGGAATTCGATCCGTTTGACGCCCTTCGGGAACCCGATTTGAACACCCCCACAGCAAAATTGCCACAACAGGAAAAATTAAATATTTCATATTGATTATCAATTATTTATACATAACAAAATACCAATACGTATCTCCAAATTGTCGCGCCATAATCGCAGGAAGCCCCGCGTCATTTCTATTGGATAAAAGAGTCTGTTTGAAGCTATCGAATCTATCGGCCGTCTTATCGGAAACACCCAGACTTTCCCAAACGGAAGGGTCGGACTCATTCAAAATACAAATAGCTTCCTGAAAACTGCGGGGCAAAACAAGTCGTTCCGATGATGAATAAAAATAGTTGTCTAACAGTAGTTTAAACCCATCCAAATCCTTTGCTAACAAGCGCGATGCGCAAAGATATTCAATGGCGGAACGGGCGTCGGAATTGTTCTCGGCCACCTGTTGGAGTGCGGTTTCCATATCTATCAACATCGACAAATCGCTGTTTGCAGGCAGCGAACGCCGTTTTGCGCCCAGCAAGGGGTCGGCTTCAACCGCTTTGTCATTGTATAAAAATGGTCGTTGCGATTGCGCCCAAGCGCGATATGCAACTGTTTTTTCGAGAATTCGGATGTATTTTTCCGCCACAGGATAAGCCCCGTAAATCAAATTGGTCTGCACCAAACGTTTCAAAGCCCTTGGATTTCCACCGTTCATCGCACTCAAATAAGCCTCAAAAGCCATTTCTTGCGAAAACGAAATATAATCCATCGAAAAGGATATATCGCTGTTTAACAATGATATAATCATCGTCTTGTCCCACGTGGAAATCAAGCCCCAAGGGTCACGCTGGTCAAAAGTAAACATCCGCTCGCCCAATTCACCGCGTTGCGAGAGCGCAAGATTGATGTGGCAGAGTTTCCCATAATAATTTATTTTCCCTTGTCCCTGTTCCAATATTTTATCCCATTGTCCGGTGCGGCTGTACCAGTCTAATTGTTTTATTTCGTAAATATCCCGCCAATCGTATTTAGGAATACCTTCCAAACAAAACAAAACTATCACAACCGTCTGAATAACAAATGATAAAATTCTTATCGGAAGTTTGAAACTGCGATTTGTCAGTCGGGCAACAACCATCAGCAAAAGTGTCGAAATCCATGAAAAATACAGCACGGTTTCGGGTTTAACCAACAGATTATAATACAGATCGGGCAAAAAAACAGTGCGATATTCGCCAAAAACGGCCGATTTTACACTCATCCACCCTATTAAAGCCGCTTCCGGCATGAGAAAGAGTGCAAAAAAACGTTTTCTCGACTTGAAAAACAATAGTTCAATCAGGATAACTAACAGAGCATAAAATACATACACCGAACCGGCAAGGAAGAGAAGTGCAAGCGTAAAGAAAACTTCAATCCAAATTCTACGCTCAACTTTTTTGAACAAAAAAGTGAGATAAACCGCTTTGAGAGCCACAATAAACGCTATCGTCCCCGAAACAATATAAATATAATCGAGATGTGCGAAAAGCAGCGCAACGACCGGGAAAAGACAAAAAACGGCTAACCGTGTATCGGGTGCAATTTTTCTTATGATCAGATGAACAAGTCCGCCCGAAATCGTTAACAATAGAGCCGTAATAGCCGCTCCAACATATTGATAGCAAAAAAATTGCACCAAAAATCCGGAGATGCAGGCGGCGAATCCACCCGGACGAAACAGCATCTCCGAAACGGCAACCCAGTCGTTTTGAAACAGCTGGTTTTGTTCTACAAAATAGAAATGAAATTCGTATCCTATTTGCAAGAACGCAAACAGGGCCGCATACACAACCAACCAGTAAAGTATCGGTTTGAGTGTTTCTTTATGAGTATTTTTTTGCAAGTTCTATATTGTAGCGAATATTTTCACATATTCATCCCGCCGCATACATGAATAACCTGTCCGGATACATAAGACGACAGGTCTGAGGCGAGAAACAATGCGGTATTGGCCACATCTTCGGGCGTACCGCCGCGCTTCAACGGGATTTGCTCGGCCCATTGCTTGCGCACTTCTTCCGAGAGGGCATGCGTCATTTCAGTGATGATGAAGCCGGGTGCAATGCAATTGGCGCGTATGCCGCGAGAGCCCAATTCTTTGGCTATTGATTTTGCCAAACCTATCATACCTGCTTTTGAAGCCGAATAATTGGCTTGTCCTGCATTTCCCGATACGCCGACGACAGAGCTCATATTGATGATGCTCCCCGTTTTTTGCCTCATCATAACGGGTGTGAGGGCGTGGATAAAGTTGAACGCCGATTTCAGGTTCACGTTGATAACCATGTCCCATTGTTGTTCGCTCATGCGCATCATCAGACCGTCGCGCGTGATTCCGGCATTATTGACCAAAATATCAACGCGACCAAAATCCTTCACAATTTCTTCCACCACTTTGTGCGTATCTTCGAAGTTGGCGGCGTTTGAGGCATAGCCTTTCACTTTCACGCCAAAAGCGGCAATTTCTTTTTCGGTTGCCTGTGCATTTTCATCGATGTTCAAATCGGTAAAGGCGATATTTGCGCCTTCAGAGGCAAATTTCAAGGCGATAGCCTTCCCAATACCGCGAGCTGCACCTGTAACGATGGCTGTTTTTCCTTCCAATAACTTCATTTTGTTTGTTTTTCTTATTAATGTTTGTTCTTTTTAATTCCTTTAAAAATCAGACTACCAATAAGTTCCCTGTCCTCTCGATTGTTCACGTTCAAATCGAAAACGCCGCGTATGGTAGGCACCTCAAGTCCTTTCAATGTATAATGCAATAAACGGGCGGTCTGGGGAATATCGGTGATCTCAAAAACACCGGACTTAACGCCTTCCTCCATGATTGTTTGCAGATAGCTGATTTCCTTCAAGTCGAAGCCTCTGCGAACATTTTCCACTCGCCATATATTACGAAAGAAATTGGCACGCAAGGTTCCGTTGCGGTTCACCACATTCTTGATGGCGTTCAGCCGCGTGAACAGGAAGAGCATCAGCTTGTCATCAGCCGACATATCGCGTTTCAACACGCCTTCGAGCTGAAGATACAGGTTGTTTAATTCGGTTTCGACCACCGCGCTGTAAATATCGTGCTTGCTGCGGAAGTAGGTGTAAAGTGTCCGGCGACCTTTTTTCGAAGCTTCGGCGATATCGTTCATAGTGGTATTTTCGATGCCGTTCCTTGCGAAAAGTTGTCGCGCAACTTCAATTAACGTCAGTTTTGTTTTTGCGATTGCCATTGCTGTTTTGCACAATTGCAGAATGTTTGTGCAAAATTAAAACAAAGTTTTGAAAAGAAAAAAAATCACGTAGTAAAATACGTGATTTCCTAAAAACAATCTTATGAAGACCAAATCATTTTCACGATTTGAATCGGGGTGGAAGACGGGGCTCGAACCCGCGACCTACGGAACCACAATCCGTCGCTCTAACCAACTGAGCTACAACCACCATGTTTTTTGCGGTTGCAAAGGTAGTAAAAATTTCCGTACAAATCCCCATCAAACGACTTTTTTATCAAAAAAATGTACATGTCGGGTATCGGTTAAAGATCATCTCTTCGAAAATTATCCTTATCTTTGTCTCCGGAAAGAAATGCTTTCCTGTGTATCTTAGGTAACCACATAGCGTGGCGAAACTGCCGGAGCAGGTTCGTCGCCAAAAACAAAGATTAAAATGAAAGATTTTAAAAACGAAGACGCGCTTGTCCTCTTATCGGGCGGGCAAGATTCCACCACTTGCCTGTATTGGGCAAAACAACATTTCAAAGCCGTGCAGGCCTTATGTATTTCCTACGGTCAACGCCATTCGCAGGAAGTAAAAGTGGCGCAGCACATCGCCGAAATGGCCGCTGTTCCCTTTCAACTGCTGGATGCCGGCATCATTTCGCAACTCGCGCCAAACTCGCTGACCGATTTATCGATGCGGATGGACGAGGATAAACCGGCCGACTCCTACCCCAACACCTTCGTCCCCGGACGAAACATGATTTTTCTCACGCTTGCAGCGGCTACCGCTTATGCCAAAGGAATCCGTCATTTGGTAACGGGCGTTTCCGAAGCGGATTACAGCGGCTATCCCGATTGTCGCGACACTTTTATCCGTTCGCTAAACACATCGCTCAATCTGGCGATGGACAAACAATTTATCGTCCACACGCCGCTGATGTGGCGTAACAAAGAAGAAGTGTGGCAATTATCAGACGAACTGGGCGTTTTTGACATTGTCCGCAACGAAACGCTGACCTGCTATAACGGCATCATCGCCGACGGTTGCGGTCATTGCCCGTCGTGCAAATTAAGAAAAAAAGGATTGGAAGCGTATTTGAAGAAAAAATCAACCTTAGTAGAAGCCGGAAAAATATGAGAAACGATCATTTAAGCCACCTCGGTCACAAAACCGAATACAAACAGGATTACGCGCCCGAAATGCTGGAGGCCTTTGTAAATAAACATCCCGATAACGATTATTGGGTAACGTTTGATTGCCCCGAATTTACCAGCTTGTGCCCGATTACGGGGCAACCCGATTTCGCCACCATCCGTATCGACTATATCCCCGACGCGAAAATGGTGGAAAGCAAAAGTTTAAAACTCTATTTGTTCAGTTTCCGCAACCACGGGGCATTTCACGAAGACTGCGTGAACATCATCATGAAAGATCTGATTGCGCTCATGGATCCGAAATACATTGAAGTAACCGGTATTTTCACGCCGCGCGGAGGCATCAGCATTTACCCCTACGCCAATTGCGGGCGGCAGGGCACAAAATACGAGAAATTGGCCGAAGAACGATTGTTCAGGCACAAGTTTCCATTGTGAACATTCGGCGCGGTTCAACTGAATTTTACATTTTTTGAGCGGTGATGAAAGGTCAGTCCGCCTTTTCGTCCTTTTCATTTTTTTCCGAAAAATCCTTTGCGTTTTTTACTTTTTCTTTCAGCAACGCAAAGTCCAATACTTCGGAAACGTCTTTCACGTAGTGGAATTTCAGCCCTTTCAGATATACCGGCTTGATTTCTTCTATATCTTTCCGGTTTTCCGCGCAAAGAACGATATCTTTGATGCCTGCTCGCTTGGCTGCCAGTATTTTTTCGCGGATCCCGCCAACGGGCAGCACTTTCCCACGAAGCGTAATTTCGCCCGTCATGGCTAAATTGGCTCTTACCTTGCGTTGCGTATAAGCCGAGGCCAAGGATGTAATCATCGTGATTCCCGCCGAGGGGCCGTCTTTTGGGATAGCGCCTTCAGGAACATGAATATGCGTGTTCCAGTTTTCGAACACTCCGGGCTCAATATCCAATTCTGCTGCGTGCGAATGGATGTATTCCATCGCCAACATGGCCGATTCTTTCATCACATCGCCCAGATTTCCGGTAATGGTCAGCTTCGAACCTTTGCCTCGGCTGAGCGAACTTTCCACAAACAGAATTTCCCCGCCGACGGCTGTCCATGCCAAGCCGGTAACTACTCCGGCATAATCGTTGCCCTGATAACGGTCTTTGCTGTATTCTTCCACGCCGAGATAGTCTTTCAAATCCTCTATTTGAAGCGATGCCGGATAGGGCGCTTTCATCGCAATTTTCATGGCTATTTTTCGCATGATTTTTGCAATTTTCTTGTCCAATTCGCGCACACCCGACTCGCGCGTGTAGCTCTCGATGATTTTCGACAGCACCGTTTTCGGGATATCAAACGAGCCTTTGGGAATCCCATGAGTTTCCAATTCTTTCGGAATCAAATGGCGGTGAGCAATTTCAATTTTTTCTTCTATGATGTATCCGCCCACGTTGATCAACTCCATACGGTCGAGCAAGGGTTGGGGAATGGCGTTCAGGTTGTTTGCCGTGGCAATGAAAAGCACCCGCGACAAATCGTAATCAATGGACAAATAATTGTCATGAAACGCACTGTTTTGTTCGGGATCAAGTACTTCGAGCAAGGCCGACGAAGGGTCTCCCCGAAAATCGTTCCCTATTTTATCCACTTCGTCCAACACAAAAACAGGGTTTGAGGAAGCGGCTTTTTGAATGTTTTGGATAATCCGTCCGGGAATAGCTCCGATATAGGTGCGGCGATGCCCCCGGATTTCCGATTCATCGTGCAAACCGCCCAAAGAAACTCGGACGTATTTCCGGTTCAAAGCCTCAGCAATGGATTTCCCCAGCGATGTTTTCCCTACGCCCGGAGGGCCATAGAGACAGATGATGGGCGATTTTAAATCGCCTTTCAGCTTCAACACAGCCAAATGCTCTATGATGCGCTCTTTCACTTTCTCCATGCCGAAATGGTCGCGATCGAGCACCTTTTGCACGTGTTTCAGGTTGAAGTTGTCTTTTGTATATTCGTTCCACGGCAACTCCACAATGGTCTCCAAATAACCATATTGCACCGAATAATCGGGCGATTGCGGATTCAGCCGCTCCAATTTTTTGATTTCTTTCTCAAAGGTTTCGGCAACCTCTTTGCTCCATTTTTTCTTTTTCGCTTTTTCGCGAAATTCTTTTATCTCAATCTGTTGCGTGTTGC
Organism: Dysgonamonadaceae bacterium; assembly: GCA_031272205.1. Classification (GTDB taxonomy): domain Bacteria; phylum Bacteroidota; class Bacteroidia; order Bacteroidales; family Dysgonomonadaceae; genus JAISUH01. Next base: position 8,995 of record JAISUH010000055.1, read on the forward strand.
CTCCCAACTCCTCCTGAATGGTACGGATTTGCTGTTGCAGGTAATATTCTTTTTGCTGCTGATTCAAATCCTCACGTGTCTTCATCTGGATGTTCATTTTCAACTCCAGAATCTGATTCTCCCGATTGATAATCATCAACAGGCGGTAAGCCTGTTCTTTTTCGTCGTTAATATTCAGCAGATCCTGCTTCTCGCGGCTATCGACGGGCAGGTTGGTAGCGCAATAGCTGATCAGCATATCGGTGAATGAGGGGTTGCCGATAGCCTGTATCAGCTCTCTCGGCGGTTCGCCCATCAGATGAAGCGTTTGCAACATTCCTTCGCGCACGGAATCGATGATTGCCGCAAATTCCTTATCGTCTTTGGCCGCTTTCACACTTTCCCTGATTTTGTATGTCGCGGTAAAATAGGGTTCGGTCTGCACCATCTCCACCCACTCGAAACGCTTTTTTGCATGAACGATAATGCTGAAATTGTTCTCGCTCAGTTCGATAACGCGAAGCACCTCGGCTATCACGCCCATACGGTAGAGGTCATCTTTTTCGGGATCTTCAATATTTGCGTCTTTTTGGCAAACCAAACCGACATATTGTCGGTTTTTCTCCACCGACTTCGCTAATTTCAACGATTTGCTGCGTCCCACAGAGATGGGGAAAGTGCTTCCGGGAAAGACGATGGTGTTGCGCAAGGGCAAAACGGGTATGGTTTCGAACAACAGCGAAGGGTCTATCTCCTGACTGCCGTCGAAATCGTTTGCAACAAAAGAGATCACATTTGCCTCTGCTTCATGGTCTCCCATTATTTTTATCTTGTTTTGGAACATATTTTTTTTCTTTATGTCTGTTTTTGTATTCCGCTCGTGTAATTTTGTCGGATTTTAGGAATATTGAAAACAAAAATACATTAATTTTGTCCGTCTGTATTTACACCAACTAAATATCCAAAATTCGTGCCAAATTATTTGCTGCACGTATTTTCCTCGAAAAAAAACATGTCCAATCCCTATTTTAAATTCAAGCGTTTTACGGTGTTTCACGACCGATGTGCCATGAAAGTGGGAACCGACGGCGTTTTGCTCGGCGCGTGGGCAAACGTGAGGGATGCGGCACAAATCCTCGATATCGGCACGGGAACGGGGCTTATTGCCCTGATGGTGGCGCAACGAAACCCGACCGCAAAAATTCAGGCCATCGATATTGATGCCGACGCCGTCGGCCAAGCCGAAAAAAACATACAGGATTCGCCGTTCGCATCGCGAATTTCCGTTTCAAAAAGCAGTTTGCAGGATTTAGCCTTGTCAATGCAGCCAAAATTCGATGCAATCGTTTGTAATCCGCCATTTTTCGAAAACTCGCTGAAACCGTCCGTCCGTCAACGTTCCCTTGCTCGCCACAGCGAATCGTTGCCGATGGAAGAACTACTCCGCGCTTCAAAAAAACTGCTTTCGGAAAGAGGGGCTATCTCGCTCATCCTGCCCTCCGGCAACCTGCAAAAAACGAAAACAATTTGCGAGGAGCTCTCGCTGCATATCGTCCGACATACCACCGTGAAATCGTTACCGGACAGCCCACCCAAACGGGCTTTATTGGAAATTTCGCCCCATTTCAAGGACTTGGTCGAGAATGAAATCACCATCGAGACTTCACTCCGCGAATACTCGGACGAGTACATCCGGTTGACGCGGGATTTTTATTTGAAGATGTGATTCAGATCACACCAACCTGTTATCCAATGCTATCCGCATCAGCTCGGCCGTATTGTGTGCACCCAGCTTCAAATGCAAAGTTTTGCGGTACCCTCTGACGGTTTCATAACTGAGGAAGACCTTTTCGGCAATCTCTGCACTTGTAAATCCCTGCGTGATCAGTTTCAGCAATTCGCGTTCGCGGCGGGTAAGTACGATACTGTTTGATTGTTGCTTTTTCATCAGCAGATCAACTTCTTCGCAAAGGAAGCGTTTGCCGGAGGCTACTGTGCGGATACCTTCAATGATTTCTTCCGGCATGGCGTTTTTCAGGATATAGCCCGACGCGCCGTTGTTTAAGGTGTAAGAGATAACCGTATATTCGGCATAGCTGGTCAACATCAGGATGTTCATTGCGGGATATAAGGCTTTTAGTTGGGGACATAAGTCCATGCCGTTAGCGTCGGGAAGACCTACGTCTAACATCAATACATCGGGTTGTCCGGCTTTCAACATTTCTCGACATACGGCGGCTGTGTCCGCTTTTCCCGTCAATACGGCGATGCCCGATTCGGCAATAATTTTTTCTATACCGTCGAGAACGATATAGTGGTCATCGACTATTGCTACTTTTATTCTATCATTCATCTCTCGTAATTTTTAATTCGTAATTCGTAATTCAATATTGATTTCCGTCCCTTCTCCGGCTTTGGAATCGATGTTTATGACGCCGCCAAACGAGGCTACGCGGGTGCGGATATTCGACAGCCCCATGCCTTGGACGGCCGCCGCAGGATCGAACCCCCGGCCGTCGTCCTGCACGGTGAGCGCTATACGGTCGGGTTCCTGCACAATTTGCAC
>JAISUH010000047.1 GCA_031272205.1 Dysgonamonadaceae bacterium
TGGTCGTTATTGTTAGCCCAACCGAACTTCTCGCCTTCCGCCCGCGTCAGTCCGGCGACGTCCTCGTCGGCTATCTGCTTGCCCGGATAGTGTATAGGTCCGCGATAGAGGCGGTTATCCGTCCACGAAGCGCGATAGTGCGTCAGCAGGAAGGGGTTGTAGTAGTGAAACGAGATGATAATATTCGGGTCGTTATCAGGCACTTGCAGGTCTTTGACGGTATTGTACGCCTGCCAGCGGTTCGAGCCGATGACAATGGTGCGGCGCGGTTCGAGTTTGCGCACCGCCGCCACACAGCGGTTGACGATGACGTTCCACTGCTCCGGCGCGTCGGCTACCGGCTCGTTCATCAGTTCATAGGCCACCATCGTAAGCGGGTACTTGCGCAGTTCGCCGCTGATTTTGCGCCAGCAGTCGTAGAACTGTTCCTGCGCCGACGCCTGCGTGAAAAGCGGCTTCTCTTCGGCGTTGAAGTGATGCGAGCGCAGTATGTGCAGGTCAACGACGGCTTTCAGGCGGAACTCCGCACACCACCGTAAGGCATTGTGCAGCAGCGCGAAAGCCTCTTTCTCCTTATTTCCCTGCTCGTCGAACATCTGCTCTTCATCGACAGGGAAGCGTATATGGTCGAAGCCGAGCGAGGCGATGAACTCCACGTCGTGGCGGGTGAAATACTGTGCCCGCTGTTCGCCGCGTACCGAACTCTGCGACAGCCAGTGGCTGATGTTCACTCCCCGCTTGAGTTCGAAACCGTTTGGCTTGGGCGTCGCGGCGGGTTCAGGAGATGACGAAAAAGCGCTTGAAACGCTTAAAATCCCTGTAAATATGACCGATAGGAAAAAGAGTGTGTTTTGCATAATACCTTAAATCTGCGAATAATTTTTAAAACAACTATAAAGATTTGATACACAAAACTTTGTGCTCTCGTTAATTTCACTTATTTTTGTATTGCTCTAAAAAAAACAGGAATATGACGGGCATAAAAGTATTAAAAAATTCGCAATACATCCCTTCATTTGCGGAATTTTTTCTACGAATACGTTAAAATTCTTTTTTAATTCGAGAATTTTTTTTTGTGGATTTCAGAAAAATACAAAATTCTTTCGTCCGACGCAAAATCAAATCAATTATTCGGCTTTTTTGCCAATGATTCTCTATCTTTGTGAAAACTAACAATCGCTTCATTTATGTCCCGACAATGTCCGTTATGCGGAAAAGAAAAAAGAGAGAGTGAGTTGTTTTGCAGCGACTGCTCCCGAAAAATAAAAAACGAGTACGAAATCGATGTTTCCGTTTCGCCGCAGGAAAACGCCGTTCCGGTATCGCTTCCGGCCAAACTTCCGGAAAACGGGACAAATGCGGAATTTGCCGCCGAGAATCCCTTGATGCCGCCGGAAAAGAAAAATACGGGACGGAAACTGAAAGCGGCCGCGCTCGTGATTTTAATCTGCTCCACCATCGCCGTATCGGGATTTTACGTGTATAAAAACATTGTTTTGGCAAACAACTTGGAACGCAGCGATTGGGATGTGGCCGTGAAAGAAAACACCGTTGATGCGTATCTTTCTTATATTCAGAAATATCCGGAAGGAAAACATAGCGATAAAGCCTTGGAAAACCTGAAAACCTTGAAGGATTCCGAAGCGGCCCTTTGGGAACAGATTCGCAATACCGACAATACGTCCGAATTGCAGGATTTTGTGCGACGGTACCCGCAAAGCGCTTATAATACATTGGTTAGAATACGCTTGGATTCGTTGATGTGGGTCGCGGCTGTAAATACCAACACGGCACAGGCTTATGCCGATTACATCGTGATGTCGGAAAACGCTGAGTTTAATGGCGATTACATCATTAACGCGAGACAGCGTTTCGATATGCTCCGGCAGGATTATCCGGTGAACAGCGAAGCGTTGAACGCTCTGCGATCAACGGTGGACGGATTTTATATTGCCCTGTCCAATGTGGATTACAACAGGCTCAATGAATACCTTGCCCCGGTTGTTTCCCGATTTTTTGGTTCGGGTACGGCAAGCCGCGAGACAATCATTCGTAAGTTGTTGATTGCCGGAGCAAAAACGCCCGCGCCGACCATAAAATTCACCCCCGATATCAATGCCTTGGTATATGAGAAAAATGTGAATGGATCGTTTATCTGCAATGTCCCGCTCTCGAAACGCTTTGTGGACACAGACAGCATGGCAAAGGACGTTTCGGGTTATATCGCCCATATCGAAACAGATACCGCTTTCGCTATCACGCAGATTTACGAGGACAAACCCTTTGTTTTAGCGCCGTAATATCTAACTTACAAATTTTTGAAATGCAATTCCAACTCACATCGCAATATCAGCCTACCGGCGATCAGCCCGAAGCCATCAAGGCTTTGGTGGAAGGCCTTCGACGAAAAATGCCTTACCAGACTTTGCTTGGTGTAACCGGGTCGGGGAAGACCTTTACCATTGCGAACGTTATCCGGCAAATCGGGAAACCTGTGCTTGTGCTAAGCCACAACAAAACGCTTGCGGCGCAGCTTTACAGCGAGTTTAAAGGCTTTTTTCCGCACAACGCGGTGGAATATTTTGTATCATATTACGATTATTACCAGCCCGAAGCCTATCTTCCATCCACCGATACCTATATCGAAAAAGATTTGGCGATTAACGACGAGCTCGAAAAACTGCGTTTAGCAGCCACTTCGTCGTTATTATCCGGTCGGCAGGACGTGATTGTGGTTTCGTCGGTTTCCTGCCTTTACGGCATCGGCAATCCCGAAGATTTCAATAAAACGACGATTGACATCAAAACAGGTCAGTCGTTTGTGCGCGACGCTTTCCTGCGTTCCTTGGTTGAGAGCCTTTATTCGCGGAATGAAACGGTCGAGTTCAACCGCGGCAATTTCCGCGTGAAAGGCGATACGGTGGATATTTTTTTAGCTTACGACGATATCCTCATCCGCGTGATTTTTTGGGGCGACGAAATTGAAAGCATCGAATCCATTGATCCGTTGTCGGGTATAACTATCGAAAATTTAGATAGTTACCGCATTTTTCCTGCCAACCTTTTTGTAACTACACAGGAGCGCATCAACAATGCCATCGATCGCATCCAAATTGATTTGGGCGAACAGGTCGAATTTTTTCGCTCCATCGGCAAGCAGTATGAAGCAAAGCGTTTGTACGAGCGCGTTACCTACGACATCGAGATGATAAAGGAAATCGGATACTGTTCGGGAATCGAAAACTATTCGCGTTATTTTGACGGCCGTGCGCCGGGAACACGCCCCTTCTGCCTGATCGATTTCTTCCCGAAAGATTTTCTGACCGTCATCGACGAAAGTCACGTAACGGTGCCGCAAATTCGTGCGATGTACGGCGGCGACCATTCCCGTAAAATCAATCTCGTGGAATACGGATTCAGGCTTCCCGCCGCCATCGATAATCGCCCCTTGAAATTTGAGGAGTTCGAGTCGATCGTGCCCGAAATCATCTTTATGAGCGCCACGCCCGCCGAATACGAATTGGAAAAATCGGAAGGCATTATCGTCGATCAGCTGATTCGGCCGACCGGATTGCTCGACCCGCCTATCGACGTGCGTCCGAGCCTGAACCAAATCGACGATTTGATGGAGGAGATACAACAGCGCATCGAATGCAACGAACGGGTTTTGGTAACGACCCTTACCAAGCGCATGGCCGAAGAGCTGACCGATTATCTTTCGCAAAACGGAATCCGTTGCCAATACATCCATTCCGATGTGGAAACGCTGGAGCGCGTGAAAATCATGGACGAACTGCGCTCCGGAATCATTGATGCGCTTATTGGTGTGAACCTCCTGCGCGAGGGCTTGGATTTGCCCGAAGTATCGTTAGTGGCCGTGTTAGACGCTGATAAGGAGGGCTTCCTCCGTTCGCACCGCTCGCTTACGCAGACCGCCGGACGCGCCGCGCGTAACGTGAATGGCAAGGTGATTTTCTATGCCGACAAAATCACGGAGAGTATGCAGAAAACCATTGACGAGACAAACCGCCGTCGCGAAAAACAGATCAAATACAACGAGGAGCACGGCATCACGCCCGCGCAAATAAACAAGCAGCGCATGACTGTCTTGTCGAAACAGACCGCCTTAACGACTCCCGAACCGAAAGCGTATATCGAGCCCGACTATTTCCCCATAGCTTCGGAACCCGAAGAGAAATACGATTCGCCCGCCGGTTTGAAAAAAGAAATCGAACGCACCCGCAAGGCAATGACAATGGCCGCCAAGAAATTGGAATTTTTGGAAGCGGCGCAGTTGCGCGACCGCTTGATAAAATTAGAGGACGAATTGGCGAGGGAAAAGAAGAAATAATGTGCCTTGTGCTAATCTGCTGCTTCGCCGATGACCTTTTGGGGATTATTGTTCCACGATTTTATCAAAAAATGCTTACCTTTACGGCTTAAAGATTGTTTTAAAATCCATAATTTATGAAATCCGATATAGAAATTGCCCGCGAGACACCGTTGAAAAAAGTGAAGGATGTAGCCGAAAATATCGGTATTCCGCGCGACGAGGTGCAAAACTACGGCCGCTATATGGCCAAAATCCCGTTGAAACTTATCAATCCCGAAAAAGTCAGGCGGAGCAATTTGATTCTTGTTACCGCTATTACGCCCACCAAAACGGGAATTGGCAAAACTACCGTTTCCGTAAGCTTGGCGATGGGACTGAACAAAATCGGTAAGAAAGCAATCGTCGCCCTTAGAGAGCCATCGCTTGGCCCGGTTTTCGGCATGAAAGGCGGTGCGGCAGGTGGCGGTTATGCGCAAGTGCTCCCGATGGAAAATATCAATTTGCATTTTACCGGTGATTTTCATGCAGTTACCACGGCGCACAACACCATATCGGCTCTGCTCGACAATTACATCTACCGCGTTCGCGGAAGCGAAAAAGAAATCAAAGAGGTGCTGTGGAAGCGCGTTTTGGACGTGAATGACCGCAGCCTGCGCTACGTCGTTACCGGACTGAACGGTTCAGCAAACGGTATTCCGCAAGAATCGGGCTTCGACATTACTGCGGCATCGGAACTTATGGCGATTCTTTGCCTTGCCGAGAGCGAGAGCGATTTGCGCCGTCGCATCGAAAATATTCTGCTCGGCTACACGCTTGACGGTAAATCATTTACAGTGAAGGATCTCGGCGTTGCCGGCGCCATCACTGTGTTGATGAAAGACGCCATCCTGCCCAATTTAGTGCAGACCACCGACAACGATGCGGCGTTTGTCCACGGAGGCCCCTTTGCCAATATCGCACACGGCTGCAATTCGGTGTTGGCCACGAAGATGGCCTTGTCGCACAGCGATTATGTGGTAACGGAAGCGGGGTTTGGAGCCGATTTGGGAGCCGAAAAATTTTTCAATATCAAATGCCGGAAAAGCGGATTGCAGCCCAAACTAACCGTAATCGTCGTTACGGCGCAAGGACTGAAAATGCACGGAGGGACATCCGAAAAACTGATTAAAGAACCCGATTTGAGAGGATTGAAAAACGGCTTGGAGAATTTGGAAAAACACCTCGAAAACCTGTCGGATTTTGGACAGTCGGTTGTGGTGGCCTTCAACAAATATGCTTTTGACACGCAGGATGAAATCGAGGCTGTGAAGCAGTTTTGCCAACAGCGCAACGTGCCCTTCGCCATGAACCAAGCTTTCGCCGAAGGCGCTACCGGAGCGGTTGAACTGGCCGAGCGGGTGGTGGAGGCCATTGAAAAAAACCCTTCGCGACCACTGCAATTTACTTACAACGACGCTGACGGCATAGAGGAGAAAATGACGAAGATAGCCCTTCGAATTTATGGGGCTAACGATGTGGTTTTGAGTGAAAAAGCTATAAAAAAACTGAAACACATAACGGGTACGCCACTCGAAAAATTTCCCATCTGTATTGCTAAAACGCAATATTCGTTTTCGGCTGATCCCAAGGCCTATGGAGTAGCCAAAAATTTTCGTCTCAAAATAAACGATTTGGTGATCAATCAGGGGGCCGAATTTATCGTGGCTATCGCCGGCGATATGGTGCGCATGCCCGGACTTCCGGCTGACCCCCAAGCCAAACGAATTGATTTGGTGAACGGATTGGTAGAAGGATTGAGTTGAGAGAGGGGTAGAATTTCTTCACCCAAACTGCGCAATCGCTCTCTGTTTGTATTTTGGAATTTTGAAAAGGAGCATCCCACCAAGGAAGAGTAGCGATTTCCACCTTCCCCAGCGGATAAGCAAATCGATGAGTTGCCGGTGGCGGTTGTGTTTGCGGATGATTTCGGGCATTTTTTTTGATTCGTATGTCGGGTCGAGAATTGTTTTTGCCGCTTCCTCACCCGAAATCAATGCCTGATAGATGCCCTCGCCGGTAAAAGACGAAAGCAATCCCGCTGCGTCACCCGTCAGGAACACATTCCCGAAATGCGAGCCGTAGTAATCGCAATTCATCGGGAATACTTCGTATTTCCCTGCCGAAACATCTATTTTATTCTTCTTCAACCAAGTATGAAAATTGCGGTGGAGCTTTTTCAACGACAGGATTTCGGGCGTGCAGCCGCAACCGATGGAAACGTAGCCCCGGTGCGGGAAAATCCACGAATACCACGCCGAAAAATATTTGGGAATGAAGAAAAATTCAAAATCGCTGTATTTGTCTGTTGGAATAATATACTGAATACCAACACCTTGTGCAGGAGTTTTTAATCCCGCAAAACGCTTTACGAGCGAATTTGACCCATCTGCCCCCACAAGATATTTGTAAGCGATGGTTTCGCCGTTTACCGTTACGTGATTTTCCGTGATGGCCGATACTCGCGCTTTGGTGCGCACTTCCACATTTTTGAAGGGCGACAGTTTTTTCAACTGCCATTGTCCGAGTTTCTCGCGGTCGATAGAAAAGGCAAAATCATAATCGGCTTTCACCGTCGATTTAAACCCTTGAACGTGCAGGTGTATTTTGTTGTGCCTGAATTCTATCAGTTCTTCGGGAAGATTCAGGTAAGCGACATCCTTTCCCGTGAGTCCTCCGGCACAGATTTTCGGGCCTATTTTTTCGTTTTTTTCCAAGAGCAGCACGCGCAACGGCGAACCGCCCAAAACTTCGGCGCATTTCAAGCCTGCCGGTCCTGCCCCCACAATAATTACATCATATAAATCCATAGTCGAATGTGAATAAGAGAAATAACGAGGCATTTTTTTTACGGCCACCTCGTTATTTCTTTTTTATCGGATAGAACGGTTATTCTTCTAAAAAGTTGGGATACATATAGTTTGTTGGCGGAACAAAGGTCTCTTTAATGGTTTGAGGCGATACCCATCGCAACAGGTTGAAAATCGAACCCGCTTTGTCATTCGTCCCCGAAGCGCGTCCGCCGCCGAAAGGCTGCTGATCCACAACTGCACCGGTCGGCTTGTCATTGATATAAAAATTGCCGGCGCTGTGGGTTAGCCGTTCGGTCAGGTATTCGATTTGCGAGCGGTCGGAAGAGAATATGGCGCCTGTGAGCGCGTATTTTGATGTGCTGTCCACCAAATCGATTGTTTTTTCAAAGTCTTTCGGGTCATACACATACACCGTGAGGACAGGGCCGAAAAGTTCCTCTTTCATGGTGATATAATCGGGTTTCTTCGCCCATATCACGGTCGGATAAATGAAATAACCTTTCGATTTGTCGTAAGTTCCGCCGCAGACAATCTCGGCATCGGGCGATTTTTTTGCTTCGTCAATCGCTTTTGCCAATTTGTCGAATGAATGTTCATCGATAACGGCGTTTACAAAATTACTGAAATCCTGAACATCTCCCGTTTTTATTGTAGCCAAATCGTCGGCAACGAATTTTTTTACATCTTCCCAAATATTCGACGGAATATAGGCGCGGGAAGCCGCCGAGCATTTCTGCCCCTGATATTCAAATGCACCGCGGGTAAGCGCTGTAGCTACTTGTTTGGCCGGGGCGGAAGGCGCGGCGAAAACATAATCTTTGCCTCCCGTTTCGCCCACAATGCGCGGATAGGATTTGTATTTCGATACATTTTTGGCGATGGTCTCCCACATACCGTTGAAAACCTCCGTTGAGCCGGTAAAGTGCAATCCGGCAAATTGGGGATGGTTGAAAACCACATCGGCCGTCTCGCTCCCGTTCGCATAAACAAGATTGATGACCCCGTCGGGTAATCCGGCTTCTTTCAGCACTTTCATAATGAGCCATGCGGAATATACGGCCGTTCGGGAAGGTTTCCACACAACAGTATTGCCCATCAATGCCGGTGCACCGCCAAGGTTTCCGGCTATGGATGTGAAGTTGAACGGCGTGAGCGCAAAAACAAAGCCTTCGAGCGGACGCCAAACCGTGCGGTTCCATACGCCGGCCGATGAATGGGGCTGCATGGCGTACAAATCACACATATTGTGGACATTATATCGGTAAAAATCGGCCAATTCGCAGACGCAGTCAATTTCGGCCTGAAAAGCATTTTTCGATTGACCGAGCATGGTTGCGGCATTAAATTCGGCACGGTAGGGTCCCGTAATCAAATCGGCGGCTTTCAAAAATATAGCGGCGCGGCTCTCCCAATTCATGGCTTCCCATGCAGGTTTTGCTTTCAATGCGGCATCGATAGCCATCTGCACTTGCGTTTTATCGCCTTGGTGGTAGTGTCCCAGCAGCTGTTGATGATCGTGAGGCGGACGGATGTCGAAAAGATTGCCTGTACGCACCTCTTTTCCACCGATCATCATCGGCAAATCGAGGCCGCCTTTGTTCAGTTCGGCAAGTTTAGCTTTTAATTCTTTTCTTTCGGGCGACCCCGGAGCGTAGCTCTTGACGGGTTCGTTTTTGATTTCCGGTAATTTATAAATTCCTTTTGTTGACATTGGATGGATATTTTAGGTGTTTTGATACGTAAATTTTTTAAGGTTACAAATATAATGAAAAATATTGAACATTTGGGCGGCTTGGCTGTTTCAATTTACATCAAAACAGTATTGATTTAAACACATAAAACATGATTTGGATTTTATTCGGCATCATCGCCCTTGCGAGTTGGGGCGTATCGGCCACGCTTCAAAGCAAGTTTAAGAACTATTCGCGCATCCCGCTTCGAAACGGCATGACAGGAAAAGATGTGGCCGAAAAAATGTTGCACGACAACGGCATCTACGATGTGAAAGTGATATCGGTGGCCGGACAGTTGACGGATCATTACAACCCCGCCAACAAAACGGTTAATTTGAGCGAGCCGGTTTACGCTTCCAACAGCGTTGCCGCCGCAGCTGTTGCCGCCCACGAATGTGGGCACGCTGTGCAGCATGCTAAGGCCTATTCTCCTTTAAAAATGCGCTCGGCTCTTGTGCCTGCGGTTTCTTTCGCTTCGAAATGGGTACAATGGGTTATTCTCGCCGGGATTATCTTCTTACAGGTATTCCCGCAATTGCTGTGGATTGGAATCCTCCTATTTGCAGTAACTACGTTGTTTAGTTTCATTACTTTGCCCGTCGAAATCAATGCTTCGCAACGTGCGCTGGCTTGGTTGAGCCATGCCGGAATTACCGATGTGAGCAACCATCCGCAAGCCAGAGATGCGCTGAAATGGGCTGCATACACTTATGTTGTTGCTGCGCTGGGTTCGTTGGCCACCTTGGTTTACTACATAATGATTGCCTTGGGTGGAAATCGGCGTTAGAAACGTTGTCGCATGACAAAACAAAAAGAAGGGTCGTCTTTTTTTTTGAGACGACCCTTATCTGTTTTCCTGCGGGAATTGTTTACAAGCTGTCGCCGAAATCTTCTTTGAACTTGGCGATCAATTTTTCGGGCCAATTGTTGACCGGTTCGAGTCTGCCCATGAAAAACCGAAGCACGGGAGGTTCATATACGAATTTCAATCCGCCGATGAGTTCGCTGTTGCGGGTAAGCCAATCGAGCCTGTCCACCACGTATTTTATTTGCGAAAGCGTGAATACCCGGCGGGGTACGGCTAAGCGCAACAACTCCATATCGGCGTAGGTTTCGTTGCCGTATTCGTCCCGTTGATTCGACAGCGAGCCGCGTTCCATTCCCCGCACTCCCGATATAAGGAAGAAGGCTGCGGCAAATGAACCGGCGATATATTGCGTTCGCGGGATGTGTTTGCAGATTTTTCGGGCATTGACATGCGCCCCAAGCACGCCCGGAGGCGTTACCATCGGCACGCCTTTTTCGGTGGCGCTGTTTACCAAGTACTCGATAAAGCGGGGACTTTGGCATATCATGGATTCGTCCAAGGTCTCGTAGAGGCCGACGGCAATGGCTTCAATTTCGCGTACCGACATGCCGCCGTAAGTGAGGAAGCCTTCAAACAGCGGGATGAGCGGGGCTAATTCTTTGTATATTTTTTCGTCGTTGGTGCAAATACCGCCGCCTCGGGACGAACTGAGCTTCCGTGCCGAAAAATAGACAAGGTCGCACAACCCGGTCATTGTCTGGATGATTTCGCCCATCGAGCTGTTGGCAAACTCGGCTTCCCGCTGTTTTACCAAATAGGCGTTCTCGCCCAAAAGGCTGGCGTCGAGAACGAGGCAGATGCCGTACTTGTCGGCAATGGCGCGTACATCGCGCAGGTTTTGAACCGAAAAAGGTTGCCCGCCTATCAGGTTGGTGGACGCTTCCATGCGGATAAACGGAATGTTTGAAGCGCCCTCCATTTTGATGACTTCCTCCAGCTTGTCGAGATTCATATTGCCTTTGAACGGGTGCGAAGAGGTTGTTTTGTAGGCCTCGTCGTAAAGTAATTCCACAATGCGTCCTCCGTATTGCGTGATATGCGCCAGCGTGGTGGTGAAGTGATAGTTCATCGGAACAAGGCTTCCCTTTTTGATGTAAGCGCAAGCGACGATGTTTTCGGCAGCGCGACCCTGATGTGCCGGAAGCAGGTATTTTTTACCCAAAACGTCCTCCACGGCCTTCTGCATTCGGACAAAACTTTGCGAACCGGCGTAGGCGTCGTCCGCCCGCATCATGGCCGCAAGCTGGTTATCGCTCATGGCATTGGTGCCGCTGTCGGTGATCATGTCTAAGAAAATGTCGGTCGTTTGCAACCCGAATGTGTTGAAACCACCTTCTTTCAGAGCTTCTAAACGACGTTCGATGGGAACTAAATTCAGTTTTTGTACGACACGCACCTTGTGCAACTCGAGCGGGATGTTTTCCCCGCTGAAAAATTTAATCTCTTGCATATTTTTTGAAAATCGTTCGATGATATAATTTGGTAATATTATGTGTTCGTTTAGTATTAAAAATCCAATAATTGCACGTTATAAAACGTACATTTGATATTTTAGGCGACAAAGATATGATAATTTATTATTTTGGAACCAATAAATGCGAAAAAATCGGCCTGTTTTTTTATCTTGATGCGGAAAAAAACGGGGTAAAACGCAGATCGGTGAAAATATTTGTGGCATAAGGGAGGCCAGATAACGAAAAAATAGTATATTTGTAGCAACAAAAATCAATTATCATTGACTAACTTTTAAAAATAAAGAAGAACATGGATCGACCTTATGCGATTGGGATTGATGTCGGCGGGACAAACACCGTTGTCGGCATCGTAGATAAAAGAGGGCAAATTATACGCAGCGGAAGCATAAAAACAGCACGTCATGCGGAAGTTGGCGATTACTTGGATGAGCTGACAGACCTCCTTAAACTGATTATGGATGATGCATCCATCGGTAAAGACCAAATAAAAGGCATCGGCGTGGGCGCCCCCAACGGGAATTATTTTTCGGGCAGCATCGAATTTGCACCCAATCTCCGTTGGAAAGGAGTAATCCCTTTCGCCAAATTGCTGGAAGAACGCATCGGTATTCCGGTTGCGCTGACCAACGATGCCAACGCTGCCGCCATCGGCGAAATGACTTACGGCGCTGCGCGGGGAATGAAAGATTTTATCGTCATCACATTGGGTACGGGCGTTGGTAGCGGAATCGTGGTCAACGGACAGTTGGTTTACGGACACGACGGTTTTGCCGGAGAGCTTGGCCACGTGATTATGCGCCGCAACAACGGCCGCTTGTGCGGCTGTGGGAGAACCGGCTGCCTCGAAGCCTACTCATCGGCCACCGGCGTTGCACGCACTGCACGCGAATATTTGGAGTTGAAACCCGAAACCCAAACGCAATTGCGGAGCATCCCTACCGAAGACATTACATCGAAAGATGTTTTTGATGCGGCAATGAGCGGCGACAAGATGGCGCAGGATATTTTTAAATTCACGGGAGAAATATTGGGCGAGGCTTTTGCCGATTTCGTGTCGTTTTCGAGCCCCGAAGCCATCATCCTTTTCGGAGGATTGGCCAAGGCCGGTGATTTGATCATGAAACCCATTCACGAAAGCATGGAACGCAACCTGCTTGCTATTTTCAAAAATAAGGTGAAACTTCTCTTCTCTGAACTCAAAGAAAGCGATGCTGCCGTTTTGGGCGCCAGCGCATTGGGTTGGGAAGTGAAATAAATTGTTTTTTTATTTCATTTTATGTAGTCTCCTCTACGTGCGCAGTGATTGCGGCACGTGGAGGAGTTTTTTTTGTGCCGCCGCTTCCTTCCCGCTCGCCGACCGCTTTAACAATAGCGACATTTCAGCGTTCCATCATCTCCCTCAATACGTTTAACGATTTCAGAAGCGGGAAATCGTAGGTGTGCAGCCTGTAATACGTCAGCATGATATCGGTAATCGCGTTGCGGTTGTCCCGCGAAAGACGGAACAAGTGCATGTTCTGGTAATTTATCCGGCGGAAAAGACAGAGGTATGCGCTCTGTTGTTTCGAAAGATAGTGCGCGTGATGCGGTACCTCAGGGGTAAATTCTCCGTTCAACAAATCGAAATATGCCCCGACGGTATAATTCTGCATGTTGGGATAGATGCCGAGGAAACGCGCCAATCCGGCCATGAAAGCCAAATGAAAATTGGACGCCCCTTTGTCGGTCGTTTCCAAAAAAATGACGGAATGGCGCAAAAACTCATACAGTTGCCGATTCTCGGTTGTTTCGCGCAACGCTTTCGACAAAAATTCCGAAAGAAACATTGCCGTGGCCACTTTGCCGACAGACCTGCACAAATCGTGCAGGGGGAAGGACTGCTCACATTCTTTCAAGCGATGAATTTCGCGCAAGGGATGGTGTTCCGTTTCGAGTTCCAATAGAGAAAGCGGGAAAAAGAGGGCGGCTCTCATCTTCGACCGTTTGCCGGTCGTTTTCGGAAGGAGGTAGGATACCCGTCCGAAATCGCGCGTAAAAATGTGAACGATGGAATATTTATCGTTGTAACGCGCTATGTTCAATACAATGCCTTGTGTCTTGTGGAACATTTGAAGACGGGATTAAAAATTTTCATGCTACAAAGTTAAACAAATTTGCACACAAAAAACGCCCCGTCTTTTTTCGGAGCGTTTTTTCGCTATACGGTAAGATAACCGGGAAAGTTCCGATTACAGCACTTTCTTTTTGATGCGGGCCTTCTTGCCACGAAGCGCACGCAGGTAGTACAATTTAGCCCTGCGAACTTTACCTTCGCTGTTCAACGTGATGCTCTCGATGAAAGGCGAATTCATCGGGAAAATACGTTCGACGCCGATGTTGTCGGATATTTTGCGAACCGTGAAGCGTTTTGCTTCGCCGTGTCCCGAAATACGGATAACAACGCCGCGATATTGCTGAATGCGTTCTTTGTTCCCTTCCACGATGCGGTAGGCTACCGTGATGGTGTCCCCGCTCTTAAACTGGGGGAAATCTTTTTTTTCTTCTGCAGCGAAAGCTCCTTCCGCTATTTTGATTAAATCCATTATTGATAATGCTTTATGTTAATATTTAACTTGTTGATAACGCAATGTAACGGCATCTGCACCGACAGAGATTGCGCAAAGCGGTTGCAAAGATAGAAATAAATCTTTAATCGACAAAAAGTTCTTGAAATAAAAAAGTGAGATTTACGGATTCGATGGAGAAAAAATTTTTTGTATCCCCCCCCGATCGCCCATCCGGACGCCTATAAAAAAGGAAAGGTTGTCTCACGACAACCAATCTTCATTGTTAACCTTAAATCTAATACCATGAAAAACACGTTACAAATATAGAGATGTTCCCGATAAAATCCAAATAATTTGACCTGCAAAATTTGATATTTAAACTAATTTAATTCTTTTCTAAGCCGAACGGCTTTTGTACGGAGTTGTTTTACATTTGTTTGCAAATAAAAATGCGTTTGGCAAAGCCTCTCCCCAAACGAAAAAACAAGATTGTTTCCGGAATAATCGAAAAAAATGACGGCCATTCAGCATTATTAACTAAATAAATTAGTTGTGCAACTAAAATATTTAGTTTATTTGCATAACAAAAAACAAATACATTTGTACAATGAGCAATTTATCGCCCAAAGAAGAAGAAGTGATGCGTTATTTTTGGACAAACAAATATTTGTTTGTCAAGCAATTGGTGAATAAATATCCCGATCCTAAGCCGCACTTCAACACACTTTCTACCTACGTTCGTTCGTTGGAGAAAAAAGGCTTTCTGTCGCACGACGCATTCGGGGGTACCTACCGCTATTTTGCCGTCGTTGGCGAGGAAGAGTACCGCAACCGCACCTTGAAAGACGTAGTAAAAAAATATTTCGACAACTCTTATCTGAGCGTCGTTTCGTCGTTGATAAAAGAACGGGAATTGTCGGTTCGGGACGTGAGAAAATTGCTCAACGAAGTGGAAAAATCAACGAAAAGATGAGCCGATTATGGAAACTTTCCTGTTTTATTTGCTTAGAGCATCGGTTTGTACAGCGCTTTTTTACGGCTTTTACAAGCTGTGTTTGAGCCGCACCACGTTTCATGCGGCAAACCGCTTGTTGCTGATGTGTATTTTATTGCTAATCATTGTATTGCCTTTGTTTCGTTACCATTTGTTGCCGCAATCTGAAGCGGAAGGAATCATATTGCTTGTTCAACCCTCGGAGATCGCTTTGGATAAAGCAATACAGGCTTCTACAGCGCCGGAAATTCCATGGCTGCACTTGCTGACGATTGTTTATTTTGTCGGACTGACCTCCGTTTTTGTCCGTTACGTTTACGGCGTTTGTCAGATCCGGCGGATTATCGCCTCGTCGGAACGCCGACGGTTACCGGGTAATTTCGATTTGTGCATTTCCGACAAGATAGTCGCGCCCTTCAGTTGGATGAGGCATATTGTGGTTTCCCGCGCCGATTTCGTGGCGGACAGCGAGAGTATCGTCAATCACGAGAAATCGCATGTCATGCAGAAACATTCGAGGGACAGGCTGTTGTTCGACGCTTTCGCCTGTTTCTTTTGGTTCAACCCGTTTTCGTGGTTGTTGCGGCGCGAAATACAGTCGATACATGAGTTTCAGGCCGACGCATACGTCCTCAAACAAGGCGTGAACGTCAAACAATACCAGTTTTTATTAATCCGCAAAAGCGCGGGGGAACATACGTTTGCCTTGGCAAACAATTTCCTGCGGCGCGATTTGCACAAACGAATCAAAATGATGATGAAACACAAAACAAATCCGAAACGGCAAATGACGTATTTCGTCCTCTTGCCCGTTATTCTGTTGGGAATTACGGTATTGTCGATGCCAAAATTGACTGCCGGAGAAAAAATGGAGGCGAACCGTCCGATTGACAAAGCAAAGAGCGTTGCTTCCGATACCATTCGTCCGATAAATAGTGATTCGTTGCTTTATTTTATTGACGGGGAAGAGATCGATAGATCGAAGCTCAAAGAACTGTCTCCTGATCAAATTAAATCGTTAGAGGTACTGAAAGACAAATCTGCAATGGAAATTTTTGGAGAGAGAGGTAAAAACGGAGTTGTTCGGATTTGGTTGAAAAAAGAGGAGGACAGCGTGTCTGAAAAAGCAGGCAAGCGCATTACAAAAAGAAAAATAATCAATCTCACCCCTGCTTCGGACAGCACCCGCTCAAAAACGAATCAAAAGGTTATCGGCGATAGCAAAAGACCGGAAAGGAGAATTAAAGGTAAAATCGTTTTAAAAGACAGTGTTGCAGCTCCGAAAGACAAAAAATACGTTACGATTGTTGTGCCTCCGAAGAAAAAAGAAGAACCTGTAATCATCCGTTCCGAAGGACAAAAGCCCTTAATCATTTGCGACGGCAAAGAAATTTCGGAAAAGGAAATGAAGGAACTGTCTCACGGAGATATTGAGTCGATCAGCGTGTTGAAAGATTCCACTGCCACAAAAATTTACGGGGAAAAAGGCAAAAACGGAGTGATTGTTTTCGAGATGAAAAAGAAATGATATTCCTTTACACTTTCGTAATCCAATAGCCGCGAGCGCAAACACGTCCCAAAAACACGTTCTGAAAAACCTTTTTCAAAATTTTTCAAAATCTTGTTTTTTACCGCTCAAAATCGAGATAGATTTTATACCTTTGTATCCCGTAAAATAGTTACAGGGAAAATAAATCATGTCGAAGAAAATAAATAAAGTTCTTATTTCGGTTTATCACAAAGACGGATTGGACGAAATATTGAGTATCTTGGATAAGCAGGGCGCGTCGTTTATCTCTACGGGCGGCACGCAAGAGTTTATCCAATCGTTGGGTTACGAGTGTGAAAGCGTAGAGACAATTACAGGTTATCCTTCCATTTTGGGCGGGCGGGTAAAAACACTGCATCCCAAAATTTTCGGAGGCATCTTATACCGCCGCGAAAACGAAGGCGACAAAAAGCAAGTGAAAGCATACGACATACCGTCCATCGATTTGGTGATTGTCGATTTATATCCGTTTGAAGAAACGGTTGCCGCGGGCAGTTCCGACGAAGAAATCATAGAAAAAATAGATATAGGCGGCATTTCGCTTATCCGTGGGGCAGCCAAAAATTATGCCGATGTTATCATTGTGGCCTCGAAAAAGCAATATGTCCCGCTGTTGAAGTTGCTGAAAGAGAAAAATGGCGTGTCGGATACGGAAGACCGCCGTTGGTTTGCCAAAGAGGCTTTCGCCGTTTCGTCGGCTTACGACGCAGCCATTTTCAACTATTTCGACCGGGGGCAGGAATCGGCCTTACGCCTTGCCGCCGATGATGCCAAACCGCTGCGTTACGGCGAAAATCCGCATCAAAAAGGCACATTCTTCGGAAATTTTGACGAGGTTTTTGAACAGATTCACGGCAAGGAAATATCCTACAACAACCTGCTCGATATTGATGCGGCAGTTGCGCTCATCGCCGATTTTGACGACACTTCGCTCGCCATCCTCAAACACAACAACGCTTGCGGCATGGCTTCGCGGCCTACCGTGAAAGAAGCGTGGATTGCGGCTTTGGAGGTCGATCCCGTTTCGGCATTCGGAGGCATCGTCGTTACCAACCGCAAGATCGATAAAGAGGCGGCAGAACGCATCAATGAGATATTTTTTGAAGTGATCATTGCTCCGGCTTACGATGACGATGCGCTTGAAATCCTCAAGCAGAAAAAGAATCGCGTCATTCTCATCCAGAAAAAAAACGGACGGGCGCTTCCCAAGGTTCAATGCCGTTCCATCCTCAATGGGATGCTGGTTCAGGATAAAGACGTCAGTGTGCAGACACAAAGCGATTTGAAGGTCGTAACAAACACAAGGCCATCCAAATCGGAGATCGAAGATTTGCTTTTTGCCAATATTTTGGTTAAGCATACGAAATCGAACGCCATTGTGCTTGCGAAAGATAAAAGGCTCATAGCCAGCGGAACGGGACAAACATCCCGCGTGGATGCGCTGCATCAGGCCATAGAGAAAGCCCGCACTTTCAAAATCGAGTTGGAAGGGGCAGTGATGGCGTCCGACGCCTTTTTCCCTTTCCCCGATTGCGTGGAAATTGCGCACCATGCGGGCATCAATGCGGTAATACAGCCCGGAGGATCCATCAGGGACAGTGAATCGATCGAATATTGTAACCAAAACGGCGTTTCGATGGTAACTACCGGAGCACGCCATTTTAAACATTAAATAAACAAAGGTAAGGCGAACCGAAACATTTGCCGTGCTAAATTAAAAAAACTAACATTTAACGAGTATGGGACTATTTTCATTCACACAAGAATTAGCGATGGACTTGGGAACCGCCAACTCCATCATCGTAAATAATGCGGGGAAAATCCTCTTGGATGAACCCTCTATTGTTGCGCTCGATCGGAAAACGGAAAAAATGATAGCGTTAGGCGAGAAAGCCCGCCAAATGCACGGGAAAACCCATGAGAACATCCGGACGGTGCGTCCGCTTCGCGATGGCGTTATCGCCGATTTTAACGCCGCGGAGCAAATGATCAGAGGTATGATAAAGATGGCGAACAAAAACAAAAGCCGTCTGTTCTCGCCTTCCATCCGCATCGTGGTTTGTATCCCTTCGGGAAGTACCGAGGTTGAGATACGCGCCGTGCGCGACTCTGCCGAACATGCCGGAGGACGCGACGTGTATATGATTTTTGAACCGATGGCGGCAGCCCTTGGTATCGGTATCGATGTGGAAGCGCCCGAAGGCAACATGATTGTCGATATAGGCGGCGGAACAACCGAAATAGCGGTTATCTCTCTCGGCGGAATCGTGTCCAACAAGTCCATCAAGATTGCGGGCGACGATTTTACCGAAGATATTCAAGACTATATGGGTCGCCAACACAACATGAAAGTGGGCGAACGGACAGCCGAACAGATAAAAATCAATGTGGGGTCTGTGCTCACTGAATTGGCCGATCCCCCCGAAGATTTCGTCGTACACGGCCCAAACCGCATGACCTCGCTCCCGATGGATGTGCCCGTGTCGTATCAGGAAATTGCGCATGCCGTCGAGAAATCGGTCTCGAAAGTCGATTCGGCCGTGTTGAGCGCATTGGAACAGACCCCGCCTGAATTGTATGCCGATATCGTCCGTAACGGAATTTATCTCACGGGCGGGGGCGCCTTGCTTCGCGGCTTGGACAAACGCCTGACCGATAAAATCGGTATCCAGTTTAAAGTGGTGGAAGATCCCTTGCACATGGTTGCCAAAGGTACGGGAATAGCGTTGTGCAATATCGATAAATTTAATTTCCTGATGAGATAAAAGGCATCGGGGTTCATTGTTTGCTAATTGGCGGATGCCGCCCCATGTATGCGAAATCTTCTCAATTTCATCATACGAAGCAGTTCGTGGCTGTATGCAATCGTTTTGGTAGCATTCGGTTTCTACCTCGTGTTTTCACATAACTCGTACCAGAGAAGCGTTTACCTCACTTCGGCAAACACCATCACAGGCTGGCTCTACAATACATCCAGCAGTGTACGCACTTATTTTTATCTGTCTAAGAACAATAAGGAATTGCTGGAGCGCAACGCGAAACTCGAAAGCGAATTGTATGCGTTGAAAGCGCTGCTTCATCGCGAAGACTCTCTTGGAACGACCGCTTTTGCGCTCGATAGCGTCAAGCCCGCCCAATTCCGATTCATCCCTGCCGAAGTATCGAATATGAGTTTTTCGGCGATGAATAACTACATGACGCTCAACAAAGGCTTGGCCGACGGCGTTAAACCCGACATGGGCGTTATCTCCCAAAGGGGGGTTGTGGGGGTCGTTTTTAAAGCGTCGGAACATTTTTCGGTGGTGATACCCATCATCAATGCAAAATTCAGGCTGAGCGCCAAACTGAAAAACTCCGAAAATTACGGCTCTCTATCGTGGGACGGCTCTGATATGTACAAAGCGCAGTTGCAAGAGTTACCCAAACACGAAGTGTATCAGGAGGGCGATACGGTGCTGACCAGTTTTTCCCGAATTTTCCCAAAAGGTTTGGTCATCGGAGTTGTGAGCGGGCAAGCCAAATCGCAGAACGACAGCTTCAATTCGTTTGACGTGAAATTGGCTACCAATTTCTACACCATACAGGATGTTTTGGTTATCGATGATTCGTATTATTCCGAGCAAAACCAACTCGAACAATCTACTCGCCAATGAAAGCAAGTGTCATATACGAAATCATTTTGTCGGCCGTTTTGATTTTGCTGCAAGTGTTGCTCCTGAATCAAATCAGCATATTTGGGATAGGAACGCCCATCCTGTACATCTATTTTCTGGTCAAACTACCCATGGGCAGCAACCGTTTCTACGTGATCACCCTGAGTTTTATCGTGGGTTTCGTTATCGATATATTTTTAAACACGCCCGGCATGAATGCCACCGCTACCACCATCGTAGCAGCTTTTCGCAAACCCTTGATGAACCTGTTTTTTTCGAAGGACGACGAGTTCGAAAATTTTGTTCCGGGAATTTATCGATCATCGGGGGCATTCGTCCGATTTGCCGTTACAATGGTCTTGCTGCACCAATCCCTGTTGTTTTTCATAGGGTCTTTCACCTTCTTCAACTTGACGAACACGCTGACCCGCATCGGCGCATCGGCGCTAATCACGCTTGTGCTGATATTCGCCATAGACAGTTTAATGTATAAAAAAGCCGCAAGTGAGTCGTAGTAATCCCAATAACAAACGAAAATACGTTATTGCCGGCATCGTTGTCGCTGTTGCCTTGGTTTATATCCTGCAATTATTTAATTTGCAGATATTGACCCCCCAATACAGAGATTTTGCCGACAGCAACGCTTTTTTGCGCAAAACGCTTTATCCGGCGCGTGGAACCATCTACGACCGCAACGGCGAACTGTTGGTTTACAATCAGCCGACTTATGACATTATGATGGTCGTCCGCGAGATGCGGAACAATTTTGATACGACCGATTTTTGCAATACGCTGAAAATAGACAGAGAA
The DNA here is from genome assembly GCA_031272205.1 of Dysgonamonadaceae bacterium. Taxonomy (GTDB): domain Bacteria; phylum Bacteroidota; class Bacteroidia; order Bacteroidales; family Dysgonomonadaceae; genus JAISUH01. Next base: position 20,811 of record JAISUH010000047.1, read on the forward strand.
CGTTTCCTGCAACTCAACCGCGATATGCGCGACAAACAAAAAAATCCCGGATATTCCCCATATACGCCGCAAATCTTTATGACCCAATTGGACATAGAAGAATACGGCCTGTTGCAGGAAAAATTGTATAAATTTCCGGGTATTTACATTCAGGGGCGAACCGAAAGACGCTATAAATACCCCAATATGGGCTTGATTTTGGGCTATGTTGCCGAGGTTGATAAGAACAAAATAGAGTCCGACCCTTATTATGTCCGCGGGGACTATGCCGGAAAATCGGGTGTCGAACTGTCGCACGAAGAGGATTTGCGCGGAGAGAAGGGCGTCGAAATTTTGTTGCGCGATGCGCATGGCCGCGTTCAGGGGCGCTACGAAAATGGGGAACACGACAAAGCTCCCGTATCGGGACGCGACCTGACTTTGAGTATCGATGTTAAATTGCAGGCTCTCGGCGAATACCTGATGCGGAACAAAGTCGGCAGCATTGTGATGATTGACCCGCGAACCGGAGAGATCCTGTGTATGGTTTCCGCCCCGACCTACAACCCATCGATGCTCACGGGTAAAGATTTCATCAACAATTATTTGCAACTCGAACAGAATCCATATAAACCCCTTATCAACAGGGCTATCGCCGGCACTTATCCTCCGGGCTCGACCTTCAAACCGTCGCAGGGACTGATTTTCTTGCAGGAGGGAATCATTACGCCCGAAACCCGATTCAGTTGCTATCACGGTTATCCGCCCTTGGGAGGCCGCCCCGCATGTCACGGACACGATTCGCCGTTGTCGATACAGCCGGCCATTGCCACATCCTGCAATGCATTTTTTTGTTACGGATTAAACTGGATGCTGAGCAACCGGACAAAATACGACAATGTAGCCGAGGCCTTCGACAAGTGGAAAGACTATATGGTGAGCATGGGATACGGGTATAAACTGGGGGTTGACCTTCCTTCGGAAAAACGAGGGTTTATCCCAAACAGCAAATTCTACACGAACGTAAAAAAAACAGATAAATGGAATGCGCACAGCATTATATCGATAGCCATCGGACAGGGCGAAGTTTTGGCAACGCCCTTGCAGATCGCCAATTTTGCGGCCTTGGTCGCTAACCGAGGCTATTTTTATACGCCGCATGTAGTGAAAGAGCGAAAAGGCTTGCCCTTGGATACGGTATTCACCAATCGGCGCAGCCCGAAAATCGACCGGCAGTATTTCGACTTAATCGCCAATGGGATGGGAGATGCTGTTTTGCGTGGAACGGCTCATGCCATTAATTTAAATCCCGATGTGCAGGTCTGCGGAAAAACGGGAACCGCCCAAAATCCGCACGGCGAAGACCATTCGCTGTTTATGGGCTTTGCGCCGAAAGACAACCCCGAAGTGGCCATTGCCGTTATCGTGGAAAATGGCCGTTTTGGAGCGACCAACGCCGTACCCGTTGCGCGGCTGATGCTCCAGCAGTATTTCAATGATTCCATTCCTCCATCGGAGAAAGGTCTCGAACAGGTCATAGCAAACAGGGAAATCCTTCCGTATATTTACAAAAAGAATGTTCCCAAAATTCCCAAAGAGTATTAATTGAAAGTCAGCCATGTTGTATCAAGCAAACAGAGAAAGAATGGACAAAGGACGGGTCGATTGGTTTACAGTCGTCCTCTATCTCGCGTTTATCCTGTTGGGATGGTTGAACATCTATGCGGCGAGTTACGATTTGGAAAACGCATCCAGCCTCTTTGATTTGTCGGGCAGGGCAGGGATGCAACTGGTATGGATTGGCACCTCGTTGTTGCTCGCGTTTTCTTTATTGAAAATCGATGTCGGTTTCTACGAGACATATACCTTTGTTTTTTACTTTGTGGGAATATTTCTGCTTGTCGTTACGCTTGCTGTCGCGCCCAATATCAACGGGTCGCGTTCGTGGCTCGTGATGGGACCTGTGCGTCTGCAGCCCGCCGAATTTATGAAATTCATTATCGCGCTGGCATTGGCTAAGGTGCTCAATACCTATGGGTTCAAGATCATGTCGCGGAACAATTTGCTATTGGTGTCGGCCATCATTCTGTTGCCGGCCTTGTTGGTTGTTATGCAGAGCGAAACGGGCACTGCTTTGGTTTACATCAGTTTCGTTCTGGTTCTTTATCGCGAAGGTTTGCCCGGCGGCGTATTGTTTATGGGTTTTGCCGCCGTCGTTTATTTTGTCCTCGGCGTGAGGTATTCCGAAGTACAGATGGGCATGCTTTCGGTGGGCGAGTTTGCTACCGTCCTGCTGATTATTGTCTTCACGGCGGGTATGGTTTGGAATTACGTAAAAAAACGAAATGTTGTCGTAACGATAATTATTTTGGCAGCCGCGGTATTTGGCGCCGGATATATAGCTTCGTATTTCGGATTGAAGTTCAATTACGGATTGTTGGCCATAATCGCTTTGGGAACAGTTTGCATTTACCTGCTGTTTTTGGCGCTTCGTTTTTGGAAGTGGATTTATCTGCTCATCGTGTTATTTGCCGTCGTTTCGTTTGCTTTTGTCGAATCGGCCGAATATGTTTTTTACGACGTGTTGCAGCCGCACCAGCAAATGCGCATTAAGGTAACGTTGGGTATGGAACAGGATTTGCGGGGGTCGGGTTATCACGTAGGGCAATCGAAAATAGCCATTGGGTCGGGTGGATTAACCGGCAAGGGCTTTTTGAACGGTACGCAAACAAAATTGAAATACGTCCCCGAACAGGACACCGATTTCATTTTTTGCACCATAGGCGAGGAACAGGGTTTTGTCGGAGCTTCAGCCCTTTTGATTTTGTATGTGGTTTTTATTCTCCGACTGATACATCTTGCCGAACGGCAAACGAGCATCTTTGGGCGCGTATATGGCTATGGCGTGGTGAGTGTTTTTTTGTTCCACGTGCTGGTGAATATCGGGATGGTTATTGGCATCATGCCCGTGATTGGCATACCGCTGCCGCTGTTCAGTTACGGCGGTTCATCGTTGTGGGGATTCACGATACTGCTCTTTATCTTTCTGCGAATCGATAAATCGAGAAGGCCTTTTTAATTTTAATGTCGGAAAGTTCGACCTTCGCGCCTTCACACATCTCCACTGTCAAATTCCTTTCCATAGAAAAATCGGAGAAAAAAAATGGAAAAACAAAGTGCAGGTTAAAACTTATTTCTAATTTTGTTGTTAAAATAATAACGGAATTGAAAATCGGTTCCGGAGACAAAAAAGGCTTAATAAGTTGAATTTAAAACCGACAGAGTATGAGTGAAGAGAGTAAAGACAAACAAATAATGGAATACGACGAAGACGATTCTGTGAAATTCATACGGAACCATTTGTCGGAAGACATGCAGAACGCTTTGAGCGACGACGAAATAAACTATATCGTCGATCTGATTTATGAATTTTACGAAGAACGCGGTTTTTTGAACGAGGATGACGACAGCGACGTGGAGATAGACGAAGAAGAAGTTCTGTCTTTTGTTTTGAGCAATGCCCGCAAAGACGGTATCCGTAATTTCACGGAGGATGAAATCGCTTCGATTGTGGCCGGAGAGTTCGCCTACTGTGATTCGTTAAATATTTTTGATTGACGGATTAAACTAAAAGCGGAAAAAATCATCAAAAGAGAGTAAAGAATTAGGTATTACAATAATAAATTTAAACAAAAAAAATCAACATTTGACTATGAAGCATTTATCTATGGTTTTGGCCATCGTTATTTTGGGTGGCTCGTTGGTATTTTCGGGTTGCGGAGCAAGCAACACCGTTAAGGGTACCGGTATTGGCGCAGGTGCAGGAGCAGCAGTGGGCGCAGGTTTGGGAGCAATTCTCGGCGGCGGCAAAGGCGCTGCTTGGGGCGCAGGAATCGGCGCGGTAGTTGGCGGCGGAGCCGGAGCTATCATCGGTAACAAGATGGATAAGCAGGCGGCTGAATTAGCACAGATCGAAGGAGCGCAGGTTGAAAAAATTAACGACGGAGAAGCAATCAAAGTTACGTTCGAATCGGGCATCCTGTTTGCCACCAATTCGAGCACATTGAGTACCGCCTCCCGTGCGTCTTTGGATCTGTTTGCAACTTCTCTGAAAAACAATCCCGATACCGATGTGAAGATTTTCGGGCATACCGACAGCACGGGCAGCGATGCCATCAACAACCCCCTGTCGGAACGCCGCGCAGAATCCGTGTATAATTATTTGCTGTTGAAAGGTATTTCGGGAAACCGCATGGTTTCTCAAGGATTCGGCTCAACCGAACCCGTTGCGGATAACAGTACGGTTGCCGGCCGCGCTCAAAACCGCCGCGTGGAAGTCTATATCCTTCCGAATGAAAAGATGATTCAGGAAGCTCAACAACAGGCAAAGTAAACACGAACACAACGATAAACAAAATTTTAAAAGATCGCATCACCGGTAATAAACTGATGATGCGATTTTTTATCGATAAAAAGCAATGGCCGAAGAAATAAAAGTGGCACAAGACCTTTCGCGGGAATCAAAATACGAAGAATTGATACCGCAATTGCGTTCGTTGATCGCCGGTGAGCCCGACCTTACCGCCAATATGGCGAATGTTGCAGCCGCCCTGAAAGAAGTTTTTGGATTCTTCTGGGTCGGCTTTTACGTGGTGAAAAACGGGCAGTTGGTGCTGGCTCCTTTTCAAGGCCCCGTTGCGTGTACCCGCATCGATTTCGGAAAAGGCGTATGCGGCGCCGCGTGGAAAGAAGGGCGGACGATTATGGTCCCTGATGTCGATGATTTTCCCGGCCATATCGCATGCAGCCCGCTCTCCCGCTCGGAGATTGTTGTCCCGATATTCGCGGGCGAAGAAGTTATCGGCGTACTGGATATCGACAGCTCCCGACGGGATGATTTTGACAAGATCGATGCCCTCTATTTAAAAAAAATTGCCGCAATTCTTAAAATTTGAGGCGGAATATTTTGCAGGAAACGAAACTTCGTTATATCTTTGCATCCGAAATCGAAAAACAAGGCTTGCGAATCGGTTTCTTTATGCGGAAGTAGCTCAGTTGGTAGAGCACGACCTTGCCAAGGTCGGGGTCGCGGGTTCGAGTCCCGTCTTCCGCTCATCAGACAAACGTTCCGGATTTTTTCGGGGCGTTTTTTTTCTGGGTCGGGCTTGGTTCGGGATAAATCAAACCTGTTAGGTTTAAAAAAACTAACAGGTTTAATAACAGGTTGTTGGCGTGTTGCCTGCGGCGCTGCGAAATTGCTAAACAATTGCCCGAACGGGCAAATTTCTTTTATCGCTTGCGGGCTTTCAGGGCTGGGTGTGAAGTCTCTATATGTGCCGTCAGGCACATTATGTTGGTAAAATTGAGACGCCCCCGCAATCCCAGTGTGCCGTTAGGTACGTGATATGTATATGTTTTTTCATATTCCGTCCCTGACGGGACGGTGAGGCGATTATTCGCCTGTCTTCTACCAACATTTCGTCCCTGCGGGACAAGAATGCCTCCGTTCAAAAAGGCTGAGAGCCATACAGATACGGCATTTGGCGACTGTAAAGACGTGGCATGCCACGTCTCTACAAAAATACCATGTCCTATCCCTTAGTAGCCATGAATTTGTCCCCCATTTTCTCCATTATTCCATTATTTATCAGGAAAATAAGGGAGAGCGGTGGTATGTAGCCTTGGGCTACTAAGGGAATTTTGAGGAAGGTTCTTGGCCGCAGGCCATCCATATCAATAGAAAACAAGGATCTAAATGCCGTTCAACCCTGTACGGGGTTACATTGGCGGGGCGCCTCTCAATTCTATTGATATGTATCCCCGAACGGGGATATTCAGGCAGCCAACCCCTGCAAGGGACACCACTTTATTAACCGTATGCTTCAGCTTACGGACAGAACATCCCTCTCCACCCAAAGTCCCGCCGAGGGACGACAATCACCTCTTTTTGCCTACCCCTTAGTAGCCATGAATTTGTCCCCCATTTTCTCCATTATTCCATTATTTATCAGGAAAATAAGGGAGAGCGGTGGTATGTAGCCTTGGGCTACTAAGGGTGATTTTGATAGATAAGGGTCTAAATCTATCGATTTCTTTGTGTCTTTGTGTCAAAAAAGCGAACTATGAACCACAAAGGCAACAAAGGCGTGAAAGGAAAAATCTCATTTTTTTTTCGGATTGCTTCACCCCGAAGAACTATAAACTATAAACTATAAACTCTTAATTCTCAATTCTTAACTCCTCCCTCTTTCGTGCCTTCTAACTTCTAATTTCTACTCTTTTTCTTTGTTTTTATATGAACAACCTGAATTTCAACACTATATCGACTTTTCTTGTGTTGGTAATTTGTACCGAAATCTGAAAATAAATGGAATTTTGATTGATTTGTGTTATTTTTTGATAGAGAATTTTCATTCATTTTGCAAATAAAACACTTATTTTGATGCCGAAATGAATAGAATACCGTGATTATAAATTATCGTAATTTATATCATGAATTTTAGAGAGTACCAATCATCAATCAAAATGTTTATTTTTTATGGATATGAAAAACTGTAAAACCATTAAACGGCTGCCCCTTTTTTGGGGAACACTGATTCTTTTATCAGCGGTGTTTTGCTTTTACGGCTGTAAGGATGACAACGATTCCGATACTTCGGAAATCGCGGCTTACGATCCTTCCAAGCCTGTTGTGATTTCTGATTTCACCCCCAAAGACGGTGGCGCTTATCAGAAAATTGTGATTTACGGCGATAATTTTGGTAATGACTCATCGCTGGTAACGGTTACTATTGGAGGTAAAGAGGCGACCCTCATCAGCGTGAAGGGAAACGCCCTCTATTGCTTTGTCCCTTCGGGAGCCTATTCGGGTGTGATAGAAATCAGCGTGGGCAAGGATGGAAGCCAAAAAACAGTTACCGCAACCGATATTTTCGAATATCAGAAGAAGATGGTTGTGGGAACCTTGTGCGGCTATCGCAACGAATACGACAATCAGGGCTGGTCGGACGGTTCATTCGCAACCTGTTCAGGATTCCGCAACGACGGAACGATGAAGGTTGACCCGCGGGATCCCAATCACGTCTATGTGGTGTATGACAATGGCGTCGGCATACAGTTGCTGGATCTGGAAAAGCAGGAACTTTCCACGCCCATCCACACATCCTCGTTTGTTACCGGCCGCTTGCGCAGTATCGACTTTACGCAGGACGGCGAATATATGGTTGTTACGACCGACTACGACGGCTGGGGCACGGGACGGAGTCCGAGTGTGTATCTGTTAAAGAGGAACAGCGACGGCTCGTTTACCGATTCGAGCAATCCCCAGATAGTGGCTTCCTACAAACAGTGCAACGGCGCCGCCATACATCCGGTGAACGGAGATGAATTGTATTTCAACAGCTACGAGCGCGGGCAGGTATTCCGAATGGATATATCGAATTATTTTGCCACGATTGCAAGCGGCGGGAACTGGAATCCGGAAAAGGACGGCGGAAACTATACCGAGCTGTTCACTGTTCAGGATACCGGTTGGGAATTTCAGATTAACATTCATCCGAGCGGCAATTATGCGTATATTGTGGTCATTAACCAACATTACATCCTGCGCACCGATTACAACTGGGCCGAAAGCCGCTTTGCCCCGCCTTATGTTGTGGCCGGCCAAGTCCGCAGTGGGGGATGGGTGGACGGCGCAGGCGTCAGCGCCCGTTTAAACAGGCCTTATCAGGGCGTATTTGTGAAAAATCAGGAATATGTGGATGAAGGACGAAGCGATATCTATGATTTCTATTTCTGCGACAATCAAAATCACGCCATTCGCAAACTGTCTCAGGAAGGCGTTGTAACCACTTATGCCGGGCGCGGACGTTCGGGACAGGCCATGGATAACAACGTTTGGGGCACCGAGGACGGCGATTTGCGCGAAGTGGCGCGTTTTCGCGACCCGACAGGCCTTGCTTACGACGAAAGAAGCAATACCTTCTATATCTTGGATACGGTAGGTCGCAAGATCCGTACGATTTCGATGGAAAAAGAAGAGCCATAGACACAGGAGAGCGAAAGAGAATCTAACGAATAAACACAATATTAATATATATGAAAAAGTATTTAATGATAGTTGTTACGCTCTTGTTGAGCTTCTCGGCGTTTGCTCAACAAACCGTAACGGTAAAAGGGACTGTTACCGACGAGAATGGCGAGCCCATGATCGGTGTGAATGTTATCGTGAAAGATGTGCCGGGTCTGGGGGCCGTTACCGACCTCGACGGCCGTTACAGCTTGAAAATGGAACCCTATCACCAGTTGACCTTTTCTTACATTGGTTACAAACCCGTGGTGGTATTGGTCAAGGACGAATACACGATAAATGTGAAGATGGAAGAGACGGAATCCAGTGTTTTGGATGAAGTGGTGGTAACCGGTATGGGTACGCAGAAGAAACTGACGGTTACCGGAGCGATTACCAACGTGAATGTGGAAGAACTGAAGCACGTGCCTTCATCCAACCTGTCGAACGTGCTGGCGGGGAATGTGCCGGGTATTCTTGCGATGCAAACATCGGGGCAGCCGGGTAAAAACACCTCGGAATTTTGGGTGCGCGGTATCTCGACTTTTGGAGCCAGCAACAGCGCTTACATCCTTGTCGATGGTTTTGAACGCAACAACCTGAACGAAATCAATATCGAAGATATCGAATCTTTCAGCGTGTTGAAAGATGCTTCGGCAACGGCTATTTACGGGTCGAAAGGCGCCAACGGCGTAATCTTGATTACCACGAAACACGGTAAAGCCGGTAAGGTGAATATCAGCGGCAAGGTGGAAACCTCCTACAATACCCGCACGATAACGCCGCAATTTGTGGATGGCAATACCTACGCCAATCTTGCAAACGAAGCCCGCATTACGCGCAACATGAGTGTGCTCTATCAGCCTGAAGAATTGGAAATCCTCCGTTTGGGATTAGACCCCGACATGTATCCGAATGTGGATTGGATGGACGTTCTGCTGAAAGACGGCGCATACAGCTACCGCGCCAATGTGAATGTGAACGGCGGCGGTTCCACCGCGCGTTATTACGTGTCGGCCAGTTATGTGGAAGACGAAGGGATGTATTATACCGACGATACGTTGAAAAAAGATTACGATACCAACGCCAATTACAAACGCTATACTTACCGTTTGAATACCGACGTCGATATCACGAAAACCTCCCTGGTGAAAATCGGGATTTCCGGCTCTTTGGCCAAGCGCAACAGCCCGGGTTTGGGAGATAACGATGTGTGGGGCGAGCTTTTCGGGTACAACGCCATCAGCACCCCGATCCTCTATTCCAACGGGCGTATTCCCGCCGTGGGAACCGGAAACAAAACCAACCCGTGGGTAGCGGCTACCCAAACCGGATACAACGAAAACTGGGACAATAACATCCAGACGAACATCACTTTGGAGCAGAATTTAGAGGGCATCACCAAAGGCTTGCGCTTTGTCGGCCGTTTCGGGTACGACACCAACAACAGCAACTGGATCAACCGCCGCCGCTGGCCGGATCAGTGGAAGGCTTTGAGCCGCGACACGGAAACCGGCGAAATCGTTTGGGATCATGTGTCCACGGCAACCGATATGTATCAGGAGAGCGGGTCGGGCGGAGACCGGCGCGAGTTTTTGGACTTGTTGTTAAGCTGGGAACGCGCTTACAAAGAACAGCATCATATAGGCGCTACGCTCCGATATACGCAGGATTCTAAAAAACAGACGGTTGATATAGGCGGCGATATTAAAAACGGAGTAGCCCGCCGCAATCAAGGTTTGGCAGGTCGCGTTACTTATAACTGGAAATACCGCTATTTTGTCGATTTCAACTTTGGTTATACCGGTTCCGAGAATTTTGCGGTAGGACACCAGTACGGTTTCTTCCCCGCCTATTCGTTTGCATGGAACGTAGCCGAAGAACCCCTTGTCAAGAAGAATGCGAGCTGGTTGGAAATGTTCAAGATCCGCTATTCGCACGGTAAAGTGGGGAACGACAATATGGGCGATGAACGCTTCCCGTTTTTATATACAATCTCAGGTACCAATACCGGCTACAACTGGGGAACAGCCTCGTATAACAATTCGGATTCGGGATTGCACTATACACAGATAGCCTCGCCCAACGTTACCTGGGAAATCGCTACCAAAGACGACCTTGGGATCGACTTATCGCTGTTGCATAACAAGGTTTCGGCTACGGTGGATTATTTTCACGAAGAACGTACCGGCATCTATATGACACGTAATTACTTGCCCTTGATTACCGGTTTGGAAAGCAGCCCGAAAGCCAATGTGGGAGCGGTTCGTTCGAGAGGTTTCGACGGTAATTTTTCTCTCCGAGAAAAAGTGGGTAATGTGGATATTACCGTTCGCGGGAACATGACTTTCAGTAAGAACGAAGTCTTGGAAAAAGACGAAGAAAACAATGTTTACAGCTATCAATACGAAAGGGGATACCGCGTCGATCAACAAAAAGGCTTGATAGCCTTGGGATTGTTCAAGGATTACGACGATATCCGCACAAGCCCGAAGCAGGAATACGGCGTTGTGCAGCCGGGAGACATCAAATACAAAGATGTGAACGGCGACGGCGTGGTTAACGACGGCGACAAAGTGGCCATTGGCGCCACTACACGTCCCAATTTGATTTACGGGCTTGGCGCTTCGTTTGCATGGAAGGGGTTCGACGTGAACGTCCATTTTCAAGGAGCGGGCAAATCGACTTTCCCCATTTACGGCAAAAACGTGTTTGCATTTAGTGAGAACGATTGGGGGAACATCATCATAGGCATGCTCGAAGATCGTTGGGTGGACAGCGAAACAGCGGCGATACTCGGTATTGCGGCCAACGAAGACCCCAACGCTTCCTATCCGCGTTTGAGTTACGGCGGGAATAGCAACAACCAGCAATATTCGTCTTTCTGGTTGCGTGACGGCCGTTATCTTCGTTTGAAGAATTTGGATGTGGGATACACCTTGCCTAAGAATCTGATTAACCGCTTCCATATTAACGAAATTCGTCTCTTTCTGACGGGTTCAAACTTGATTACGTGGTCGAGTTTCAAACTCTGGGATCCGGAATCGGCACAACCCCGCGGGGAAGAATATCCCTTGACGAAATCGATAACGATGGGCTTAAGTATCAACTTATAAAATAAAGAAAGTTATGACAAAGAAAATATATCAATTACTGTTAGTCGTGTCGGCTATGGGATTTGCATCGTCCTGTTCCGATTATTTGGACTCAGACAAATATTTTAAAGACCGCACGACCATCGAGTCGATATTCACCGACCGTGATCGCACCGAACAATGGTTGGCTTATGCCTATTCCTTCCTCACGGGCGCTTGTGCGGATATTATATCCAAGGCCGGCGAGGGCAGTCCCCATTGCTACGACGATGCGATGTACTTCGGCGACCGCGATGTTACCTACGACCCGAAAGATGCGAACGACCTTTCCTACAACAAATACCGGTCGGGAGAGTACAGCGAGAACGAATTTAACGAGGTGTGGCCCCGTTGCTATAAAGGGATTTATCAGGCATCGGTTTTTATCCACAATATCGATATGAACCAGACGATGACGGATGTGGAACGCACGGATTACAAAGGGCAGGCACGTTTTGTCCGCGCCTATTTCTATTGGCTCTTGCTCCGCAAATACGGCCCCATACCTTTGATGCCCGATGAAGGGGTGGATTACACCCAGAGTTACGACGACATTGCCACTCCGCGCAGCTCCTACGAGGAAGTCGCCGACTTTATCAGCAGCGAGATGGTTCAAGCCGCTAAGGAATTGCAATATACCAAGCGCATCGATAACGAAAACATCTCACGTCCGACCAAAGGAGCAGCCTTGGCAACCCGCGCTTACGCGCTGATTTTTGCGGCCAGCCCCTTGGCAAACGGAAACGACGACGAGTTTGCTCAGGCTTTGGTTGACGATCAGGGACGCCGTTTGCTCTCCCAAGAATACAGCGAAGAGAAATGGGCGAAAGCGGCGGCCGCCTGCAAAGACGTGATAGAGCTGGGTGTGTATGACTTGTATCATGCAGCCTTCTCTACAAACGATAACGGGCTTCACGACCGGCCGACAATCGTTCCTCCGGCCGACGGCAATTTTTCGAATAACGACTGGCCGAAAGGATGGCGGAATATCGACCCCTTTAAATCCTACCGGAACCTGTTCGACGGAAATATGCCGGCCGATAACACGGAATTGATTTTCTCGCGGGTAAACAATACCTCTCAAGTAGCGTCCATGGTGATCCACCAAATGCCGCGCGACTTTGGCGGATGGAACACGCACGGATTGACCCAGAAGATGGTGGACGCCTATTACATGAACGACGGCAGCGACGTTCCGGGGAAAGATAAGGAGATAGGCCGTGGCAACGGTTCCGAGCGGCCGACCGGTTTTACGACGCAGGACGATGTGGATGCCGGTCTTTATAAACCCCTGCTCGCGAATGTTTCCCTGCAATATGCAAACCGCGAACCGCGATTTTATGCTTCGGTGTCCTATAACGGAGCGGTATGGCATTACCTGAGCCGCACCGAACCCAACGACCGCAACCGTCAGACCTTCTATTACAGGGGCGGCGGCAACGGATTTATGAATACGCCTTTCCATTTGCGCACGGGCATAGGCGTTATGAAATTTGTCAGTCCCGAAGATAACCCCAGTAATATCCGTGCTAAATTGGAGCCGGCCATACGTTATGCCGATATCCTGTTGCTCTATGCCGAAGCCCTGAATGAACTCGACGGCAGTTACAGCATTGACTCTTGGGACGGCTCGACAACTTATACCATCAACCGCGATAAAGCGGAGATGCAGAAAGGGATTCATCCGGTACGCATCCGCGCCGGTTTGCCGGACTACTCTTCTTCGGTATATGGAAATAAAGATGAATTGCGGAAAGCCTTGAAACGCGAACGAATGATTGAATTGCTGGGAGAAGGCAAACGTTACTTCGATCTCCGTCGCTGGAAAGACGCTCCGGTGGAAGAAGCCATGCAGATTTACGGTTGCAACGTGATTATGACTGCGGCACAGCGGGAAGAGTTCCATCAACCGGTGGCCATTTTTAATCTGTCTTCGACTTTTTCTCCCAAATTGTATTTCTGGCCGATCAGGCACGACGAGTTGAAACACAACAAACGTTTGACTCAAACTCCGGGCTGGAAATCTTATGATTAAAATTCATGTATGACCTAAGCGTAAAAAAATTATATTGTATGAAAAAAATATATACTTCAATAGTATTGGCTCTGATGGCCATGCTTATATGCACTTCCTGCAACGATGAATGGACGGAAGAACAGTTTGAGCATTACATCGCTTTCAGTTCGCCCTTGGATTCGAAAGGGGTAACCGTGCTTTACGTTCCTTACAGCCGTAAGGATAGCGACGGGAATTTCCGCATAGGAGAAGGACGGTCGAACTACGAACTGCCGATGATCGTCAGCGGTTCGACGACTAACGAGCAGAAAATCACCGTACATGTTGCTCACGATCCCGATACGCTGAACGTGCTGAACGTGGAACGTTACCAAAGTCGTACCGACTTGTTTTATCAGGATATGGGACAGGGTAGTTATGTGTCTTTCCCCGAAACGACGGTTATCGAGTCCGGAGAAGATGTCGGGTTGCTGGATATCAGTTTCGATTTCCGCGGCATCGATATGTCGAAAAAATGGGTGCTTCCGTTGACGATTGTCGATAATCCTTCTTACAACTATCAATCGAATCCGCGTAAAAACTACGCCAAAGCTCTGTTGCGGGTTATGCCCTTCAACAGCTATTCGGGCAACTATTCCGGAACGGCTTTGCTGAACTACATTAAGGGCGATGAAGGGAACGGAGCCATTTTGGCGAACACCATCACGGGATATGTAGTGGACGAGAATACCATATTCTTTTATGCAGGCACCATCAACGAAGATCGTACCGACCGGGCGAATTACAAAATCTATGCCGAATTTTCGGGAGGTACGACCGGGGGCGTTATCCGGTTTTACGCGGATAATGCCAATTTGGCCTTTGTGAACAACAAAGAGGCTTCGTACCGTATTATCGAAGAGATGGATGCCGTCCGCCCGTATTTGATGCGGCGTTATATCATCATCAATAATATCGATTACGAATACACGGACTATACCTCTGTACCCGGTTCGAGTATCGTATATTCGGTAAAAGGTTCTCTGACCTTAGAACGGGATATCAATACTCAAATTCCGGACGAAGATCAGGCCATAGAATGGTAATTTTACTGTTTTTGACATAGAAATGCTGTTAAAGCATTTCTATGTCTGTTTTAACTATTAAATAAATCAAGATGAATAAAAAAATGTTGAGCTTGCTCTTTTTTCCGATTTCGGTTTTAAGTGCATGTCAGGAAAGCGCTCCGCAAAACTATATCATTACCACCGGTCTGTATAGTCAGCTTCGCGCACCGGCCTATCCTTTGGTAACGTCCGACCCGTATTTCAGCGGATGGTCTTATACGAACAACCTCTACGACGACCAGACGCGGCATTGGACGGGAAAAGAACTTCCTTTGCTGGGGGCGGTAAGGGTCGATGGCGAAAGCTATCGTTTCATGGGGAAGGAGAACCTGCCCTTGCGTCCGATTCTCGAAACGGCCAAAACGGATAAATGGACGGGGCAATACACTTTTGACAAGCCCAAAAACGACAGTTGGACCTCTCCCGATTTTGACGATGCTTCGTGGAAAACGGGCGCATCGGCTTTCGGCACAAAAGGTGAACCCAACCTCTCGACGCTCTGGAAAACTCCCGATATTTGGGTGCGGCGTTCGTTTGAACTGAGTGAAGATTTATCGGGAAAAAGTATTTTCCTGAATTATTCGCACGACGATATTTTTGAACTGTATATCAACGGCAAAAAAGTTGTCGATACCGGCTATTCGTGGCGATACGACGTAACGCAGGAATTGTCGGACGAGGTGAAAGCCCTGCTCAAAAAGGGCAAAAACGTGATAGCGGCGCATTGCCATAACGTAACGGGCGGCGCATACGTTGATTTTGGCCTCTTCGAAAAGGAGGAAAACAAAGAGTCCTTCACCCGGACGGCCGTCCAAAAATCGGCCAGCGTTTTGCCTACGCAAACCTTTTATACCTTCGAGTGCGGGCCGATAGAGCTTCAGGTTATTTTCACAGCCCCGCTCTTGATCGACGATTTGGAATTGGTTTCCCGTCCGGTAAATTACCTGTCGTATCAGGTGAAATCGCTCGACGGCCAAGCTCACGATATACAAATCTATTTGGAAGCTACGCCTCAATGGGCGGTTAACGAAAACAGCCAAATCGTTGATTTCGATAAAATTGAGAAAAACGGATTCACCTTCCTGAAAACGGGAACCGTAGAACAGCCCGTTTTGCAAAAGAAAGGCGACGATTTGCGCATCGACTGGGGCTATTTTTATGTCGCCGCGAAATCGGATCCATCGGCAACGGTGAATTTTGGCGATTACTGGACTGCGAAAAAAGAATTTCAAACATCGGGGCAAATTTCTGCTGATCAACCCGCCTCGTTGTCCGGAGATATGGTCAAGAGCATGACCGTTTTGGCTTACAGCCGCGATTTGGGCAAGGTGGCGTCCGATTTCAAAACCGGCCACATCTTGTTGGGATACGACGACATATATTCCATTCAATATTTCGGAAAAAATCTGAAAGGTTACTGGACGAACGACGGTAAGACGGATATTTTAGCGGCATTTGATAGCGCCGAGAAAGATTACGTTTCCATCATGGAAGGTTGCAAAAAATTCGACGAGAAAATGATGGCCGACGCAAAACAATCGGGAGGCGAAAAATACGCCGAACTCTGCGCTTTGGCTTACCGCCAATCCATCTCTGCGCATAAGTTGGTGAAAGACGAAGACGGCACACTGCTGTTTTTATCGAAAGAAAACAACAGCAACGGATGCATCAATACGGTGGACGTTACTTATCCGTCGGCGCCCCTCTACTTGCTCTATAACACCGAATTGGCAAAGGGGCTGCTCAGCGGCATCTTTTACTATTGCGAAAGCGGCAAGTGGAAATATCCCTTCGCACCCCACGACCTCGGCACATACCCCTTGGCCAACGGTCAGGTTTACGGCATGGAAAACGACGATTACGGCAACAAGATGCCGGTCGAGGAATCGGGCAATGTGCTCATCCTGACGGCAGCTATCGCTCAAATGGATGGCAATGCCGATTATGCGGCGAAACACTGGCAAACG
Source organism: Dysgonamonadaceae bacterium (assembly GCA_031272205.1). Lineage (GTDB taxonomy): Bacteria > Bacteroidota > Bacteroidia > Bacteroidales > Dysgonomonadaceae > JAISUH01. Next base: position 37,082 of record JAISUH010000047.1, read on the forward strand.
CTTACTACATGGACGGAATTCCTCGTTCAATACGGTGTTGATCCTGAAAATCAACTCTGTACGGACGATTTTGCCGGACATCTTGCCCACAATGCCAACCTTTCCATCAAAGCCGTCATGGGGATCGCTTCTTACGGCAAATTGGCTGCAATGCAGGGGAAGAACGACATTGCCGAAAAATACTTGAACATTGCAAAAGGCATGGCTGCCGAATGGCAAAAAATGGCGGACGACGGCGACCATTACCGCCTCGCGTTCGACCGTCCGGGTTCGTGGAGTCAAAAATACAATTTAGTTTGGGATAAATTGTTAGGATTTAGTATCTTTGACCCGCAGATCGCAAAGACGGAAATTGCCTATTATTTGAGCCATCAAAATGCCTTTGGTTTGCCTTTGGATAGCCGGAAAACCTATACGAAATCGGATTGGATCATCTGGACGGCTACCATGGCTGACAATGCAAACGATTTTGAGGCCTTTATCGATGTGCTCTATAAATACGCCAATGAAACGTCATCGCGTGTCCCGTTGAGCGATTGGCACGAGACGACGGATGGCCGTCAAGTGGGCTTCAAAGCCCGTTCGGTGGTGGGCGGTTATTTTATGAAAATGTTGAGCGATAAAATTCTGGCGGAGACTAAATAAAATTTATTTATACGCCTCATTTTCTTGCTTTTAATACAAATAGACGATGTATTCACGGATGCTGTTTTCTCCGTGAATACATCATCTGTTTTCGTTCGTTTGATTGTTGTCCTTTAAAATAAAGTCCTTATGCGAATAAATTATGGTAAGTTTTGTGTAGTCCTCTTTTTCCTGTTTGTTTCATCTTTTGCCTTTTCTTCGGGAAAAGAGAAAATAGCTGTGGTTGAAAGACCTTATACTCAGTCGATTAATTTGAATTATTGGCACAACAGAACGCCTCTGTTGCCGCTGAATTTCATAAAATTGCCCGTTGGCGCCGTAAAACCGGAAGGTTGGCTGCTCCGTATGCTCGAACTCCAAAAAGACGGTTTGAACGGCCATTTGGGAGAGATAAGCGCGTGGTTGGAAAAAGACAACAACGCATGGCTCGGAACGGGAAACGATTACGGCTGGGAGGAAGTGCCGTATTGGCTGAAAGGATACGGCAACATGGGCTATATATTGGGCGATAAGGGCATCATCGACGAAACCAAGCAGTGGCTCGAAGCGGTTTTCAAGAGCCAGCGCGAAGACGGCTACTTTGGCCCTTACATCGAGAAAAACGGCAAACCCGATCTTTGGGGGAATATGATCATGCTCTGGTGCCTGCAATCGTATTACGAATATTCGGACGACAGGCGCGTGATCGCTTTGATGACAAAATATTTCCGCTGGCAGTTGAACCTTCCCGACGACAAATTTCTTGAAGATTATTGGGAAAACAGCAGGGGAGGAGATAACCTGCTCAGCGTGTATTGGTTGTATAACATCACTGGCGATGAGTTTCTGCTGGAACTGGCGGAAAAAATACACCGCAATACGGCCGATTGGCGACAACGCTCAAGGCTCCCCAACTGGCACAATGTGAACATTGCTCAATGTTTCCGTGAACCGGCTACCTATTACATGCTCTCGAAAGATTCCGCCGATTTGCGGGCGACTTACAACGTGCACCATCTGATTCGAAATACCTTCGGGCAGGTTCCGGGCGGAATGTTTGGCGCCGACGAGAATGCGCGGATGGGATATATCGACCCGCGGCAAGGTACGGAAACCTGCGGTTTCGTGGAGCAGATGGCTTCCGATGAACTGTTGTTGTCGATGACGGGTGACCCTTTTTGGGCGGAACATTGTGAGGATGTTGCCTTCAATTCGTATCCCGCCGCGTTGATGCCCGATTTGAAATCGCTCCGATACATCACCTCGCCCAACCATACCGTTAGCGATTCCAAGAACCACCACCCCGGAATCGACAACAGCGGACCCTTTTTGGCGATGAACCCTTTCAGCAGCCGTTGCTGCCAGCACAATCACGGTCAGGGTTGGCCTTATTTCATCGAACGCCTTATTATGGCGACGCCCGATAACGGGCTTGCCGCGGTTATTTACGGAGCTTGCCGCGCAACGGCATTCGTGGCGGAGGACGGAAGAGCAGTGGAACTGATCGAAGATACCAATTATCCTTTTGAGGATGTCATCCGTTTTACCATTAATCCCTCGCGGAAAACGGTATTTCCGCTCTATCTGAGGATTCCCTCGTGGAGCGATAACCCTTCGGTTTCGATAAACGGAAAACGTATTGACGCGGAACTGCAAAACGGAAAATACCTCCGCATTGAGAGGGAATGGAAAAAAGGCGACAATGTGGAGCTTAAAGTTCCCATGAAACTTTACGAAACGGTCTGGGCGGTAAATCAGGATAGCCGGAGCGTGAATTACGGACCTTTGACTTTTTCCCTGAAAATAAAAGAGGATTACCGAACCGTAGCGAGCGACAAGACGGCTATCGGCGATTCTAAGTGGCAAAAAAACGCTGATACGGGCAAATGGCCGAGTTATGAGATTTATCCCGCGAGCGACTGGAATTACGCGCTCGTACTCGACGAATCGCTTCCTTTTGAACAGAATTTCAAAATTGAAAAGCGAAAATGGCCGACAGACCATTATCCCTTTACGGTGGAAAACGCGCCGCTGATCCTGAAAACAAAGGGACGAAAACTTATCGGGTGGGAGATCGATCAATATGGTTTGACCGGAGAGTTGCCTATCAAAGAAAATCGTAACTTTGGAAGTTCGATCGACGAAATCGCGCTGATCCCGATGGGCGCCGCGCGTTTGAGAATATCGGCCTTTCCCGTCTGTGAAAAATAATTGAAAAAAAAATGAGGAAGTCGCTCCGCTTTTTCCTGTCCCTGTTCTTCCTGCTTGAAGCAGAAAGCGCTTCCTTATTTTGTCAGTCTCCCGATATTTCTTTCAGGCATCACAACATCAACAACGGCCTTTCGCAGAATACGGTCAGGTCTATTTTCCAAGACAATCAGGGCTTTATGTGGTTTGGGACGAAAGACGGACTGAATCGGTTTGACGGGAGCTCGTTCAAGATATTCAAATTTTCGCCCGACAGCAAATTAAAAGACAATGTGTTCACCCGTATCGTACAGGATAAGAACGGGAATCTCTGGCTGGGAACCGACGACGGCGTTTATATTTATGATCCCCGGAAAGACCAATTTGAACAGTTTGGGCAGACAGCTACCGGAGGTATATCTCTGAACGGAATTGTTAGCGACTTGCTCTTGGACGATGACGGCGATGTGTGGATTGCGGTGGAAGAAAAAGGCGTTTTCCTGTATGATTTTGATACGGACAGACTGACAAATTATGCCATCCCCTCAATTCCCGAAGGGATGAAAATGATTACTTTGTGCGCCGAAAAAGACGGCGTATGGGTTTTCCCTTACGACATCCCTTTCATGCGAATTAATAAGGAAACGGGAAACATATCGCAATTTCAGTTGAACGACGACCCCGATTTGCTGTACAAACTTGGGGAAGTGGGGAAAGTTAAAAACGACGAATACAACCAATTGCTGATTAGCTCCTCAACGCAAGGGCTTATCAGCATCAATACGGTGAGTAAAACACATCACGTGCTGTTGAATAAAGATTCATCTGGGAATCAGATATTTGTGCGTTGTCTCGAAAAAGTCGATCCCCATACTGTCTGGGTCGGGAGCGAATCGGGTTTGTACATATACGATACGCAAACCGGCCATGCAATAAATTTGAGGCACAACGCGCTCGTTACTTCATCCATATCGGACAATGCCATCTATTCGATTTATAAGGACAAGAACTGCGGTATTTGGGTGGGGACTTTTTTCGGCGGGATAGACTATTATTCCACTCCATACAATAATTTCGAATTGTTTTATCCCATAGCGGGAGCCAATGCGATGAAGGGATTTCGTATTCGTGAATTTTATCCCGATCCCAATGGCACTATATGGATTGGCTCGGAGGATGAGGGGTTGAATTTGTTTGATCCGGCAAGCGGAAAATTCTTACCTTTGCCAAAAGCCTTGTCTTCGATACACACCAATATCCATGCTTTGGAGATCGACGGCGATTATTTGTGGATTGGAACTTTTTCGAGAGGCCTCAACCGGTATAACAGAAAAACGGGAGCGTTGGTAACCTACCGCCATTCCGAAAACAACCCGAAATCCATTTCCAGCAACAGCACTTTCGTCATTCATCGAGATCGGCAAAATACCCTGTGGATCGGGAATTTGTCGGGTTTGGACATTTATAATTACGAGGATGACGCTTTCTCTCCGGTTAAACGTTTCGACCAGACCTATATACAGGATATTTTCGAAGACACACAGGGTAACATTTGGATTTCGACCTTCAAAAAAGGACTTCATCGTTACGACCCCCTGACCAATAAATGGTCGGTTTTCCTTTATGATGCTTCTCGTCCGAGAAACTCCCCGTACAATAAGCTGACCGGCGTGTTTGAAGACAGCCGCAAGCGTCTGTGGGTTACGACCGATGGGGGAGGTTTTTATCTTTTCGACAGGGAAACGGAAGTATTTAAGATCTTCAACAGCAGTTCGTCGGGATTGACCAATGATGTGATTTACAGCATGGAAGAAGACGATGAGGGCTATTTTTGGTTATCGACCAATAAAGGATTGGTGCAATTTGACCCGGAAAAGCAGGTTTTTAAAAATTATACGGTGGAAAACGGATTGAAAACCAATCAATTCAATTACAGGTCGAGTTGCACGACGCCCGACGGGAATATTTATTTTGGCTCTATTGACGGCTTTGTGCGCTTCGATCCTTCGAAATTTAAAGACAATTCAAAATTATGCGCCCCCATTGTTTTCACGGATTTTTACATCAATGACAAGCCTGTTAGTCCTCAAACAGACCATTCACCCTTGAAGCAAAGCATGCTTTATGCCGACGAAATTGTGTTGCCCTACAAGCAAAACTCGTTCAGTATCCGGTATTCTGTGCTGGATTATTCTGCGATGCTGACCGATAAAATATCCTACAAACTTGAAGGATTTGACAAAGAGTGGATTAAAGCCGAAAATAAGCAGCCGATTGTTTATTCGAATTTGCGCCCCGGAAGATACCGCCTCACGGTCAGATTGAATGGCGATGCACAGACCGATCCGGCAATAACCGCAAAAGATTTGGATATTTACATCCGCCCTCCTTTCTGGATGAGCGCTTGGGCTTATTTGATATACGGTCTTGCATCAATTTCCATATTGGCTTTGCTGATTTACTTTTTGAATTTCAGGGAAAAACAACGGCACCGATTGAAAATGAGTGAATACAAACAACAGAAAGAAAGGGAGTTATACCAGTCGAAAATCGATTTTTTCACCAATGTGGCTCATGAAATCCGAACGCCGTTGTCGTTGATAAAAGGCCCGCTCGATTATGTGTTGCTATCGAATAACGTACCCGACAACGTACGGGATAATCTGCAAATCATGAGTAAAAATACCGATCGATTGTTAGACCTCACCAACCAGTTGCTCGATTTCCGCAAGACCGAATCGGATGTTTACTTGCTGAATCCCAAACTGCAAAACGCATCGGAACTCATTCGGGAAACTTTCTTGCGTTTTACGCCGATGGCAAAATCGCGGAGATTGAGCTTCAATCTCGATTTGCCCGATCAGGAAATGTTTGTGCGTCTCGATAAAGATGCTTTTCTGAAAATTATAAGCAATTTGTTGAATAATGCCGTAAAATATTGCGACAGATACATTGATGTAAAATCCTGTTTGTCGAAGACAAACGACGATGAAACGGATCTTCATTTTATCGTAGAGAACGATGGAGAGCTTATCCCTCCCGATTATAAGGATGAAATATTTAAACCCTTTGTTGCCATCAGTAAGGAAAAGAAAAACGAGAAAATACCGGGAACGGGCATCGGGTTGGCGCTGGCGCGTTCGTTAGCCGAACTGCATGCCGGGACCTTATCGCTTGAACCCGACCCGCATTACAATCGTTTCCATTTAGTGATTCCCTCCAAGAAACCCAAAGCTGATAACGTTGGGGCAATGGATATTTCGGGAGAGAACGAACCTGTGGTTGTAGAGGTTCAAAAGTCCAAAAAGAAGGAAAAAGAATATCCCTGCACCATCTTGCTTGTGGAAGACGACGCCGAATTGTTGGCTTTCGAAAAACAAATTTTAGCCGCGCAGTATCGGGTGCTGATTGCGGAAAATGCGCTTGTAGCGCTCGATCTGTTGAAAACCGAACCGGTGCATCTTATCGTGAGCGACGTTATGATGCCCAAAATGGACGGCTTTGAATTTACGCGCCGCGTGAAATCGGACATTAATTTCAGCCATATCCCGATTATTTTGCTGACGGCAAAAACCAATGTCCAATCCAAAGTGGAAGGCTTGGGAACGGGCGCCGACGCTTATATCGAGAAGCCTTTTTCGGTGGAGGTGCTGACAGCGCAGGTCTCTAATTTGATAGAAAGCCGCGAAAAGTTGCGCGAGACCTACCTGAATTATCCCTTTGTGGGTGTTAATAGCTTGTCGCTTACCGAATTGGAAGATGAGTTTATCCGTAAATTGCAGGCTATTGTTCAATATAATATTGCTGACCCCAATTTTGATGCCGGAATTATGGCCGAGAAGTTTAATATGAGTTCGGCCAGCTTATACCGCAAGCTTAAAGGGGTTATGGATTTATCTCCGAACGAATACATTCGTATCGAACGCTTAAAAAAAGCAGCCCGATTGCTCAAAGAAAAAACGTACAAAGTGAACGAAATATGTTTTATGGTTGGATTTAATTCCCCCTCGTATTTCGCGAAATGTTTCTATAAGCAATTCGGCGTTCTGCCCAAAGATTTTGAGTAGTCGAATTTTTTTTAAAATATAACGTCATGTCAGGGTATAAAACATTCATTGTTTGTTTCTTTTTCGCGGTTTCTTTGTTGGGTGTGGCGAGCTGCTTGCTCAAAGCGCAGGACAAGAATCCGAAAGAAGGACAAGAAAAAACGGTATTTCAAACCGCCCAGCAATGGAAACCATCCACCGATAACAGGGCTGATGTCGCTATTGTGTATGGAGTAGGGGGGAATCCTTCGGAAAAAATCAAGGGAAAAACCTTCGAAGAACGTGTCCGGTCTTGGAGAGAGCGCGGGTATATAACTCATTTTATGACAGGGATTGCCTGGGGTGAATATCAGGATTATTTTACCGGAGAATGGGATGGGAAATGGCATCTTGATGAGGGTCAGGTGCAACGAAACGGAGACACAATATGGCACGGTCGTTTAGTACCGTATATCGTGCCGACCGATAATTACTTGAAATACATCAAAGAAGCGCATGTCAAAAGAGTTATCGATGCAGGAATCGATGCCATTTACATGGAGGAGCCGGAGTTTTGGGCGCGTGCGGGATATAGCGAAGCCTTCAAAAGGGAATGGAAAAAGTATTACAATTCCGATTGGCAGCCCCAGCATGAATCCCCCGAAAACACCTATCTGTCAAACAAATTGAAGTACCATTTGTATTATAAAGCGCTCAACGAGGTATTTACTTATGCAAAAGAATACGGCAAAAGCAAGGGGCTAAACCTGCGGTGTTATGTACCTACCCATTCATTAGTCAATTATTCGCAATGGCAGATTGTAAGCCCCGAAGCAAGTTTGGCTTCCTTGCCTTGCGTCGATGGATATATTGCCCAAGTGTGGACGGGAACAGCCCGCGAACCGAATTATTTTGACGGTTTGGCCAAAGAGCGCGTTTTTGAAACGGCTTTTTTAGAATACGGCTCTATGCAGTCGATGGTAGCGCCTACGGGGCGTAAGATGTTTTTCCTGACCGACCCTATTGAAGACCGGACGCGGGACTGGGCTGACTACAAAAAAAATTACGAAGCCACATTTACGGCTCAACTGCTCTATCCCGATATCGCCAATTACGAAGTAATGCCGTGGCCCGACCGGATATACGAAGGTTTATACAAAACAAGCGCCGACAGCGATAAAAGGGAGAGGATTCCCCGTCATTACTCCACGCAAATGCAGATAATGATCAATGCTTTGAATCGGATGCCCCTTTCTTCGGATTTGATTACCGGCTCGAAGGGAATAAGCATATTGATGGCAAATTCGTTGATGTTCCAGCGTTTTCCTGTTCACGACGGCTACGAAGACCCCCAATTGTCCAATTTCTATGGCTTGGCTTTGCCCTTCTTAAAGCGCGGAGTACCGGTTTCTATTGTACATTTGGAAAACGTGTCGAACAAAGAATCCCTCAAGAATACCAAGGTTTTATTGATGACCTATTCCAATATGAAGCCCTTATCGCCTTCAGCGCATGATTCTTTGGCCGATTGGGTTAAAACGGGCGGGGTATTGGTGTATAGCGGCAGGGACAACGATCCGTATCAGACGGTGCGGGAATGGTGGAACAGCGGTACAAATAATTATCTGTCGCCTTCCGACCATCTGTTTGAAAAAATGGGAATCGAGACATCTCCCAAAGAAGGTGTTTATCCATACGGAAAGGGTACGGTTTACATATTGCGTTCCGATCCCAAAGAATTTGTTTTGAAAAAAGACGGCGACTGGGAGTTTATCAAGGTTGTCAAGCAGATGTATGAGCTGAAAGCAAAGGCCGGAAAATTGCTGTTTAAAAACAGTTTTTATCTGAAAAGAGGGAATTATGATCTGATTTCCGTTTTGGATGAAAGCGTGAGTACCCTCCCCTACATCGTAAAAGGAGTATTCATTGATCTTTTCGACCCTCAGTTGTCCGTATTATCGGAGAAAATTGTAAAACCGGATGAGCAGGCATTCTTGTACAATGTGGATCGCGTTGTGGATAAGAAGAAGCCTCAAACGCTGGCTTCCGCATGTCGGGTTTACGATGAAAAAACCCTGAGACGGACGTATTCATTTGTGGCTAAAAGTCCCGCAAACACGACCAATGTCATGCGGATTTTACTGCCATCCAAGCCGCTGAACTGTTCGCTGAACAACGAAAAAGGCGAAACGCTGCAAGGTATGGAACAGTCGTGGGACGAACGGAGTAAAACGTGCCTGCTGATTTTCGAAAACAGCCCCGAAGGGGTATTTGTAGAAATTAAATATTGAGGAAGAATGTGTAAGCACCGAAGAATCATTTTGAATCGTAACGTATTATTCTTATCTTTGTTAGGAAATAAAATTCAACATAATCATTAAAAAATTTATGACAACACGACGAGATTTCATCAAAAAAGGCGGTATTGGTCTTGCGGCCATCGCCATCAATCCCTCAACCGTTTTTTCGTCAACGCCAAGCGTTGAACAAAAAGGAGGATACATATCCAACCGCCCGCCGGTGGCTGACAGGCATTTCACTTCGAAGGCGGTGGAAGAAACCATTCGCCGGATAAAGCCGAAAATCAAAGACCCTAAGTTGGCGTGGATGTTCGAAAATTGTTTCCCCAATACCTTGGATACGACGGTCAATTATAAAAAGACCAACGGCAAACCCGATACGTTTGTTATCACCGGCGACATCGACGCCATGTGGCTTCGTGATTCGTCGGCGCAAGTTTGGCCTTACGTGCAGCTGACCAAATCGGACAAAGAATTGAAGCAATTGGTTGCGGGTGTAATCAACCGTCAAACGCAATGTATCCTTATCGACCCGTATGCAAACGCATTCAACCACGATCCCATCCCCGACGGGGAATGGATGAAAGACAAGACTGCGATGAAGCCCATGTTGCACGAACGCAAGTGGGAGATCGATTCGCTGTGCTATCCCATCCGTTTGGCGTATCATTATTGGAAAACAACGGGCGATGCTTCGGTTTTCGACACCGATTGGAAGAAAGCCATGGCTTTGGTATTGCAAACTTTTAAGGAACAGCAGCGCAAAGACGGACTGGGACCCTACAGTTTCCTGCGCGTTACCGATCGTGCTTTGGATACCGTTCCCAATGATGGTTACGGACATCCCGTGAACCCTGTGGGGTTGATTGTTTCCGCCTTCCGTCCTTCCGACGATGCCACCACTTTCGGTTTCCTTGTTCCGTCGAACTTGTTTGCTGTTACGTCCTTGCGCGAAGTGGCCGAAATCTCCGAAAAGATCACCAAAGACGCCCTTTTTGCAAACGAATGTAAGGCTTTGGCCGACGAAGTGGAGACCGCTCTTCGGAAATACGCCCTGACTACTCACCCGAAATACGGAACAATTTATGCTTTCGAAGTAGATGGTTTCGGCAATACCTATTTCATGGACGACGCTAATGTGCCGAGCCTCTTGGCTTTGCCCTATCTGGGCGCCCTCGACAAGAACGACCCGGTGTATCAGAATACGCGCAAATTTGTGTTGAGCAGCGATAATCCGTATTTCTTTAAAGGATCTGCAGGTGAAGGAATCGGCGGGCCGCATATCGGATACGATATGATCTGGCCGATGAGCATCGTTATGCGAGCCATGACCAGTACGAGCGACGATGAAATCAAGATGTGCATGAAAATGCTCCGCGATACCGATGCCGAAACGGGTTTCATGCACGAATCCTTCAATATCAACAATCCCGAAAAATTTACCCGCAAATGGTTTGCATGGGCAAATACTTTGTTCGGAGAATTGGTTGTAAAACTCGACTCGGAACATAAAATCCACTTGCTGAATGTATAATATCCATTTTTTTTTGATTCATGAATATAAAAAAACTCCTTTTACTTTTCGCTCTCACCTGCGGTACGACTATGGCGCAGGTGGAGTATGAACCGGTGGACTATGTAAGTACGCTGGTGGGAACGCTCTCCAAATTTGAGCTCTCTACCGGAAACACGTATCCCGTGGTAGCTTTGCCTTGGGGAATGAATTTTTGGACGCCCCAAACCGGAAAAATGGGCGACGGGTGGCAATATCGTTACGATGCCGATAAAATCAGGGGGTTCAAACAAACCCACCAACCCAGTCCGTGGATAAACGATTACGGACAGTTTTCCATCTTTCCGATGACCGGAAGTCCCGTTTTCGACCAAGATAAACGTGCCAGCTGGTTTTCGCATAAGGCCGAAATTTCCAAACCCTATCATTACAGCGTTTATTTGGCTGATTATGATGTAACTACCGAAATCGTCCCAACCCAACGTGCGGCTGTTTTTCGCATGACCTTCCCCGAAACCGACAGCGCTTTTGTGCTGGTGGACGCTTTCGACAGAGGGTCGTCTGTTGAGATTATTCCCTCCAAAAATGCGATTGTCGGTTACACGACCCGCAATAGCGGCGGTGTCCCCGAAAATTTCAAAAACTATTTCGTCATGGTTTTTGATAAACCTTTTTCGTTGAAGTATGGCGTGAAAAACGGCAAGATTTTGGCGAATGTGGACAAGGTAACAGACAATCATGCCGGCGCTTTTGTGGGTTTTAAAACCAAGCGGGGCGACAAAATTACGATTCGCACGGCTTCATCCTTCATCAGTTACGAACAGGCATGGCAAAATCTGAAAGAGGTGGAAGACAAAACCTTCGAAAGAGTGATGGCCGACGGCCGCGCCGCGTGGAACGATGTATTGGGAAAAATTCAAATAGAGGGAGGCTCTTTCGACCAAAAACGCACGTTTTATTCCACGTTGTATCGCTCAACGCTTTTTCCTCGAAAATTGTATGAAATCGACGCGGACGGGAAAGTGTTGCATTACAGTCCGTATAACGGAAAAATCCTCCCCGGTTACATATATACCGATACCGGTTTTTGGGATACCTTCCGTTGTCTGTTCCCGTTGCTCAATTTGGTGTATCCTTCCGTTAATACTGAAATTCAGGAAGGATTGTTGAATACCTACAAAGAGAGCGGTTTCCTGCCCGAATGGGCCAGCCCGGGACATCGCGGCTGTATGGTAGGCAACAATTCTGCTTCGGTGGTGGCGGACGCTTATCTGAAAGGTTTGCGCGGATACGACATCGAAGCGCTCTACGAAGCCCTTTTGCATGGAGCGAATCATGTTCATCCCTCGGTTTCGTCAACCGGCCGTCTCGGATACCAGTATTACAATACGCTCGGTTATGTGCCGTATAATGTTGGTATCAACGAAAATGCAGCTCGTACTTTGGAATACGCTTACGACGACTGGACGATTTACAAGCTGGGAAAAGCATTGAACCGTCCGATAAGCGAAACCGCTCTGTATGCGAAACGCAGTCAAAATTACCGCAACCTTTATTCGTCGGAATACAAACTGATGCGGGGCAAAAACGAGGATGGCTCTTTCCAAACGCCGTTCAGCCCCTTCAAGTGGGGCGACGCTTTTACCGAAGGCAACAGCTGGCATTACACGTGGTCGGTTTTCCACGACCCGCAGGGATTGATTGATTTGATGGGCGGGAAAAAAGAATTTGTCGCTATGCTGGATTCCATTTTCATCCTCCCCCCCGTTTTCGATGACTCTTATTACGGCGGTGTAATTCATGAAATCCGTGAGATGCAAATAATGAATATGGGGCAGTATGCCCATGGGAATCAGCCCATTCAACACGTGGTTTACCTTTACAATTACGCCGGTGAACCGTGGAAAACCCAATATTGGGTGCGTGAAGTGATGGATAAGCTTTATACGCCCGGCCCCGACGGTTATTGCGGCGATGAGGATAACGGCCAGACTTCGGCCTGGTATGTGTTTTCGGCAATGGGTTTTTATCCCGTTTGTCCGGGAAGCAACGAATATGTGATTGGTTCGCCTCTGTTCGATAAAATAAGCCTTCATCTCGAAAACGGGAAAAAGATAGAGATTGAGGCCGACAACAATGTTCCGTCGAAGCGCTATATATCCTCGTTGAAGGTGAACGGAAAACCGTATTCGAAGAATTATTTCAAGCACGAAGATTTATTGAAAGGTGCAAAAATCGATTTTTCGATGTCCGGCGTTCCCAATAAATCGCGAGGCGTTGCCCCCTCCGATTTCCCGTATTCGTTCTCCAATAACAATCAATGACATGCTTTTGCGGCAATAAATATCCCGCTTCGTCAAATGCTTTCCGAGCATTTACGAAGCGGGATTAACTGAAAATCGTCCGGATTAACATCCTGACACCGTTTTTCAATCGATTGCAATTGGTTTATTTATTCAGATCTTCTCCTTTCACAAAGGGGCTGTCGATTAAATAATCGTAGCTCAGTTTAACGCTCTCAACGGGAGTGTAGCTGTATCGTTCTACTTCTACAACGGCATATTCCGTTCCGGCAGTTGCGAGGTTTCTGAAAATGGCGTCGAATCCAACCATTCCGCTCTGACCGAGTTCTTTTTCATCCTTGATGTGGAGTAATTTGAACCGTCCCGGGTAAGTTTCGAAATATTCAACGGGAGCTGCCCCGCCGCGGATAGCCCAATAAACATCCATCTGGAAAAACACTTTCGAGGGGTCGGTGTTTTTCAGCATGTAATCGTACATGCGCTGTCCTTCAATATCTTGAAACTCAAAATTATGGTTGTGATAGCCGAAACTGATACCGGCAGCGTTGCATTTCTCCCCGATTTGATTGAAATAATCGCAATACGATTGCAGATCGGTCAATGTTTTGGGTGTAGGTATCCAAGCCGTTACGATATATTTCATACCGGCAGCTTTGTGAGCGGCGATGGCCTGATCCCACCATTTCCATACTTCTTCCCAATTGGTTTTCGATACTTCTTGATCCAATGGTCTTCCCGTGTGAGAAGAAAGAACGGTCATTCCGGTAGCTTCGATTTCTTTTTTGAACGCTTCGGGTTCGAGACCGTAAAATTTACCGTCGGCGTAACCGGCCGCTTCCACTCCTGTATAGCCTATTTCAGCCACTTTTTGTATGGTTCCTTTGAAATCGGCATTGATGTCGTCGCGCACCGAATAGAGCTGCAAATAGATTTTTTTGTTCTGTTTTTCGGCATCGCTTTTACTTCCTTGCGAGCAGCAGGATGAAGAGGCCAATGCGAACACTGCCATTAAGAATAAAAATTGTTTTCTCATTGATTTTTAGATTAAAAAAAGAATTTTCCCTTTTTTGAAAGGGAAAATTCTTTTATCGTTTAAAAATATTAGTCTAAAATTTTAACGCGGATGTTTTTGTACCAAACGTCATTTCCGTGGTCTTGCAGACCGATATAGCCTTCGTGATTTTCACCGCCGCAGTTGTTGAGCAGTTCAAAAGCGAGAGGCCATGCTTCCTGACTGAACTTGCTGGCTTGCAGCATTTCGGTCCATTTCGGAGTCCAGAGGTGATATTCGAGTACATTTTCACCATTCTGACCGTGAACAACCGTTCCTTGGTAAACCATGATTTTGGCAGTATTCCATTCGCCATAAGGTTTCTGATTTTGAGGAACAGCCGGAATCATGTCGTACAGTGAAGCCGATTGACGGTTGTTGTCTTTACCCAATTGGGCGTCGGGATGGTTAGCGTTGTCCAAGACCTGATATTCGGGAGCCGAGATATAGATGGGTTCCAACACTTCGTTTCCTTCCTTGTTTTTCGTCTGAACTTCCTGTGCCAAATAGAAAATACCTGAATTTCCGCCTTTCGAAATCTTCCAATCCAATTGGAGTTCAAAATTTTTGAATTTGTGGGCGAAAATAAGGTCTCCGCCATCGGCATTTTGAGCTTCACCGCCTCCCGAACCATTGAATTTGATGGCTCCGTCTTCGATGATCCAGCGTCCCGGCACGTTTTCTTTTCCATAACCGCGCCATCCGTCGAATGTTTTTCCATCGAACAATACAATGTAACCGTCTTTATCGGTTTTTAAAGTGGACAAATCTACTTGGGGATTGTCTAACACCGTGTATTCGGGTGCGGCTTTTTCTGTTGATTCCGCACTATTTTCGGCAGGCGCCGATTTTTTTGCGCCACTGCCACAAGCAGCCATTGTTCCAGCTAACATACAACAAGTTAATCCGTAAATAATTTTTTTCATTTTTTTATATTTAAAATTAGACATTTTTATTTGGGCATATCGGGTAATTTCCAACCGTCGCGATAGTTATGTTTGATCAGTTCGGCTGCAAATTCTTTGGCGTTGATGTCCTGCTCGTCCTTGTTGAAGGTCGGGTGACCGTTAACGATTTTGAAGTTGTCGGCTTTCGTGATTTTGAATTTATCGGTGTCGGAAATGTTGGTGAACTGCATGTTGGGGCCGTCCCATTCGAGCTCTTTGTTGAGGCCTTGCAGACGAACGCCGAGCACACCCATAACCACCATTTCGTTGAACGGACCGGCTTCGCTGAAGTCCGATGCGAGTTTGCGGCGGTTTTCATACGATTCCTTGCAAGCGCCTACCCAGTCCATTTCGTGGCTGACGGTAATTTCGCGTTGCGTTTTGGGGGAGTCGGGTTTGCGTCCTGAGAGCAACCACGGGTTCACGCCATAGCAACCGCAGATGAGCGTATCTTTGGTGCCGTAGAAGATAGCGGCTCCACCCGAATCGTTCATATTGCGTCCGGCAGGCCAGCCTTCGGGCATGGTCGGTTTGATACCGCCGTCGTACCAGTTAACTTTGACTTCGGGGAAGGAAACGTGCGGAAGGTTGGGGCGTGCGGGGAAGGTGTATTGCACCGTTTGAGCGGTCGGGGCGCAGTCGGTGAGTAGCAACGACGAACTGCCCTGTACCTTTGTCGGGTAGCCGAGTTGCAGCGCTTTAAAGATCGGATGCATGATGTGGCAAGCCATGTCGCCGAGAGCGCCGGTGCCGTAACGCCACCATCCGCGCCAGTTCCATGGGTGATAGATGTGGTTGAAGGGAATGAGTTCGGCCGGGCCGGTGAACAGATCCCAATTCAGTGTCTTGGGCACTTTATCGATCTGGGTCGGGGCATTAAGTCCCTGCGGCCAGATGGGGCGGTCGGTGAACGTATCAACATGCTTTACTTCGCCGATTTCTCCGGCCCAAATCCAATCGCATACCTGACGGACGCCGGGAGCCGAAGAACCTTGGTTACCCATTTGGGTGGCCACTTTGTGTTTGGCGGCGAGTTTTGTCAGCAAACGAGACTCATAAACCGTGTGGGTCAGAGGTTTCTGTACATATACGTGTTTGCCCAGCGTCATGGCCGTAGCGGCGATGATGGCGTGGGTGTGGTCGGCCGTTGCGACGATAACGGCATCGATTTCCTTGGCCTGTTTGTCGAGCATTTCGCGCCAATCCCAATACTTTTTCGCTTTAGGATATTCGGCAAAGACTTCTTTTGCGTAATCCCAATCCACGTCGCAGAGGGCGACAATGTTTTCCGTTGCTTTTACGGCGTTGAGATTGCTGTGTCCCATCCCGCCCGGACCAACGCAGGCGATATTCAGTTTATCGCTGGGGGCTGTGTATCCAAAACTTTTTCCCAATACCGTTGACGGTACGACGGTCAGTCCGGCAGCCGCAGTAACACTGGTTCTTAAGAACCTTCTTCTTGACATTTCTGAAGACATAAACTTTCTGTTTTTTTAATTAGATTAAACTTCGAACAATACTATAAATTTATACATTTTTCTTGTATATTCAAAAAATTCGGATAAAGGTAAGAAAAAGCAAATGTTCTTCAAACGTAAATATGTTAATAATTACAAACCTGTAAGGAATAACCATGTCGGAGGCTTTCGGATGGCTGTTGAAATCCTTTTTCGACCATTTTTTTCAGTGTGCCTTCGACAGGAGATAATAGTCTAAAACAGTCATTGCAGCCATGGCTTCCACAATGGGTACAGCTCTCGGTAAAACGCAGGCGTCGTGGCGGCCTTGAGCTTTCACGGTTGCATTTTCGCCCTCGATATTCACGGTTTGCTGTTCCTTAAGAATGGTGGACACGGGTTTGAACGCGACCCTGAAATAAATGTCCTGTCCGTTGGAAATTCCGGCTTGGATTCCGCCCGAATGATTGCTGCGCGTATTTGTTTTCCCGTTGTCGTTGAAGAAAGAGTCGTTGACCTCCGAACCCCGACGGTTCACGTCGAATCCGTCGCCGTATTCAAAACCTTTTGCCGCATTAATGGAAAGCATGGCAGCGCCCAAAGCGGCGTGCAATTTTCCGAAAACCGGTTCGCCGAGGCCTGTGGGGACGCCTTGCACCACGCAGGTAATTGCACCGCCAATGGTGTCGCCTTTCGATTGAAGCTCTTGAATCAGCTCCGTCATCTGTTCGGCTTTTCGTAAATCGGGCGTGCGCACCGGCGTTGATTCGATGACGGATAAATCGTATTGCGTGTAATCCTTGTCGAGTTTTATCCCGCCAACCTGCGAGGTGTATGCGGTAACGGAGATACCAAGCTGCTTCAAATACAGTTTTGCGATGGCGCCGCCCACTACGCGGGCAATGGTTTCGCGTGCCGACGAGCGTCCGCCTCCCCGGTGATCCCGGATGCCGTACTTTTGATGGTAGGTGTAATCGGCATGTGAGGGTCGATAAATATCTTTCAGATTATCGTAGTCGCTTGAATGTTGATTTTCGTTCTGCACCATGAATCCGATGGGTGTGCCTGTGGTCTTTCCCTCGAAGATGCCCGAAAGAAAAATTACGGTGTCCGACTCTTTGCGCGGCGTGGTGAGGTGCGACTGACCGGGACGCCTTCGATCGAGCTCGTTT
This sequence comes from Dysgonamonadaceae bacterium, assembly GCA_031272205.1. Taxonomy (GTDB): domain Bacteria; phylum Bacteroidota; class Bacteroidia; order Bacteroidales; family Dysgonomonadaceae; genus JAISUH01. The sequence continues at coordinate 54,661 of JAISUH010000047.1, forward strand.
TGGATGAAATCCATATCCAGCTCAATGCCCGAAGGGCAACCGTCGATAACCCCACCCACGGCTTTGCCGTGCGATTCGCCGAACGATGTTAACCTGAAGATATTTCCGAATGTATTCATGTTGTATGTTGCAAAAAACTTTCTTTTTTTCGAGGGTTTACCTCAACACGAACAGCCCGAAGCGCAGTCGCAGCCGTTTTCGGCATGGTCGCAGCCGCAGCTGCATTGTTGTGAAAACAAGGCGGCAATTTCTTCGGCTGACGCTTCGCGAACGCCGACCACCGAGCCTGTAAAATGCAGAACCTCTCCCGCAAGCGGGTGGTTGAAATCCATAGAGACTGTATTGTCGGAAATCGAAACGATAGAACCCATCAGGCGGTTGCCCGATGCATCCATCATCGGAAGGGTGTTGCCTTCGAAAAGCATCGCTTCATCTATTTTCCCGTCAATTTCGAAAATATTTTTCGCTAAATCGATGATTTTAGAATCGTCGTAGTCGCCGTAAGCCTGATCGGGGGTAAGTACGAAGCTGAATTTATCGCCTTCGGCAAGACCTTCGATATTGTTTTCGAAAGCTTCGAGCATGCAGTTCGTGCCGAAGATAAATTCCAAGGGTTTCTCGGTCGTAGCCTGTTCCATTAATTCGAGATCGCCCTCTTCGCCCACGCTCAAATCGTAGGCCAACGAAACGTATTTATTGGGTGAAATTTTCATGTATTCTTTATTTTTGTTTTATGGGTGAATTATTCTGTTATTTTCCTGTATAAACTAATATAACAACAATTGCTCCGGAGTAGTTTTATCCGGCGATTGCTTTTTTTAGATTTTTAAGCGCTTTTTCGAGAATGGAACGGGGCGACCCCACGTTCAGACGCATGAATCCTTCGCCTCCGGGTCCGAACATTGTGCCGTTGTTTAATGCCAATCCGGCTTTGTCGATAAACAATTTCACCAATGACGCTTGCGGAAGGTTCAGTTCGCGGCAGTCCAACCAAACGAGAAACGAGGCTTCCGGTATCATTGCTTTAATTTGGGGGATATGTTGTTTCAGATAGTTATCCACAAACTCAATATTTCCTTGGATGTACGCCAATAATTGGTCGAGCCATTCTTCGCCGCCCTCGTAGGCGGCGACGGTGGCGGTGTATGAAAAAATACTTCCTTGGTCCAACTCCCTCGGTGCAAGAAAATTGAGGTATTTCGCCCTCAGTTTTTCGTTAGACACGACAGCAAACGAGCTGACGATACCGGCAATGTTGAACGTTTTGCTGGGCGCCATGAGCGTGATGCAATTGTCGGCCGCCTGTTGCGATACGGAAGCAAACGGGAGGTGCTTATGGCCGTACAGGGTAAGGTCGGAATGAATTTCGTCGGAAACGACCAATACGTTGTTTTCGGCGCAGATTTCGGACAGGCGCTTCAATTCGTCGCGTGTCCAGACACGTCCTCCGGGATTGTGCGGATTGGAAAAGATAAACAGCTTGCAGTTGTTTTCCCGAACGGCTTTTTCAAAAGCCTCGAAATCGATTCGGTACTGCCCGTTTTCCAAAATCAATGGATTGTTTACCACCACGCGCCCCAGCGCTTCGGTAACTAACCTGAATGGGTGATAAACAGGAGGTTGTATAATGATGCAGTCTCTTTTTTCGGTGAACGCATCAATGACGAAGGCAAAACCTTTTACCACCCCCGGCACGTATGTAATCCAGTCTTTTTCTACCGCCCATTGGTGGCGGTTTTTCAGCCAATGGACGATGGCGTCGTAATATTCATTTCCCGGACGGGTATATCCAAAAACGCCGTGCTGAACCCGTGCTTCAAGAGCTTTTATGATGCAGGGCGGCGATTTGAAATCCATGTCGGCCACCCAAAGAGCTATCAAATCCTTATTCCCAAACGAAGTTTCCAATCCGCCGAATTTGACGGTGTTGGTTGCGCTCCTGTCGATTATTTCATCAAAATTGTACTTCATATTTTAGTTCCTCAAATTTTTTATCAATAATAAACGCTTTTCAGCCAACTATGTTCTTTTATTTTTTTTCCGCCAAAATTCAGCGATTCCATGGCGAAACCCAGCATCAATTGATGGGAAACGGTTTTTGAGGTCAGGTTGTTTACGTTTGTGCGGTAATAATTACCGAGGTATCCGGTGCGAATCGTGAAATCGCCAACGGGATAATCGACTGTGAAATAATTTCTTAGACCGAGTTGGTTGTGAAACGAACCCCAAACTACCGTTCCGTCGTCGTTGCCCAACGAGAAGATTTCGTAATACGATTGCCCGTAATCCGGTGAAAAAAACAAGCCTGCAAAAGGAGTTTCCAGCTGCCAGCGGAACGTAAATTTTTTCCAGTTGTAGAGGGCTAATGCCGACAGGTTCAGGTTGGTGGACAGCTTGAGCGAACCGGGATTATTGCTGTTGCGTATGTTATAGATGCCGCCGATGCCGATATCCCAGCCCGGACCGCCGAAAACTTTCAATTTTGACGTTTGGGTGATGGGATAAAATCCGGTTATCCCGTAAGAGATCATCCCCGAATATTCCGACGAGGTCTCTGCAGGATTGCGCGTAGAGGCTATATCAACCTGAAAGCGGTGTTGGGACAGGAGTTTTCCATTGAAGAATCGACTTCCGTTCAACTGGTCGTAAAGCAAAGACCACACCATGCCGTTGTACTCTAAGGGCGAAAGGTAGGTGTCGGTCAGCGATGCATGGCCTATCCCCAGCAAAATTGCGCGGTTTACGGGTTTCACGCACAGGGAATCGGGTTCCTGCTGCGAAAAAACAACAGTCGAAAAAAGAAACCAAACAAAAAACGCTGCACGCCATTTTTTTTGCATAAGCGTATATTTTGGGTTATCAAAACGGAGTATTCATTATTCATCAAACAACTTCATCTGCCCCGTAATTTCATCGATTATATCGGATTCTGATTTGGGGGTTTCGTCGTCGTCTTCGATTTCAACCTTCATCGATGATTCGGGCTCCGGATCCGGTTCGGGGAAACGTGTCGGCTCCAATTCTTCCACTTTCTTGATTTCGTAATTGGCAATGCGTTTTCCTTTGGCCTTGAAACTTTTCACGGCGATAAATTCTTCGGCTTCCACTTCTATAGGTTCCCTGAAATCGTCGTGGCCTCCAAAACTTGCTTTTATACGCGGATAAACCGTGTCGGTCAGCAAATATAAGGCCGAGGCCGGGTTATCGCCAAGGAAATTCTGCACTTTTTCGGTGGCATCGAAGGTGAAACGTTTCAGGTAGGTATATCCCTGATCGGCGTCGAAAAGGGCGGCTGTCCATATTTTGTGCTCGTCATATTTCTCGATGCGGAGGATATTGGGATCGAAATGGTTTGTCAGGTCGAAATTCGACACATAAAAATCGCCGTTTTTCAGCACGACAAGTATCTTGTCTTCGCCGAGAAACTCGCCGATGAAAGTTCCGCGGCCATCGTAATTGAGGCGCAGCACATCGCTGTCGAACCACACTTCGCGGCCTCCAAGCGTAGAAACGCCTTTTTGTTTGAGCACGATTTTATGCACTTCGGCTTTTGTGAGCATGTTGCCTCTTGCCTGACGGCCTTTGATTTCCATTTCGCTGAAATCTTTCTCGAATTGCAGAATGCGCAGGCGCGGTTTCGGCTTCAGGAAGATTTTTACCGTTTCGGCTTCGCCGTTGGGATTGACGCTGAAATAGGCAATGCGGGAGCCGGGCTTCCCTTGGGTCAGGTCGTATTCTTTGTCGCGAGTGATGCCCGTTACCGAAAAGCGTTTGATGTAATGGGGCGAAACTTTCCCGTCGCGATAAATAGCGTTGTAAATGGTGCGTTTGTCGTTCTTTTTGAATACGCCTGCGTATAGAATATTTTTACCGACAAACATTTTATCGCTCACTTTCACTATTTTATATTTTCCGTCCTTGAAAAAAATGATGATATCGTCGAGATCGGAGCAGTTTGTAACAAACTCGTCTTTCTTCAATCCTGTACCGATAAAGCCTTCTTCGCGGTTGATGTAGAGCTTTTCGTTGGCCTCCACCACCTTGACGGCTTCAATGTTCTCGAAACTGCGAACGGTAGTCTTGCGGGGAAATGCTTTCCCGTATTTTTCTTTCAGCATGATGAACCACGAAATGGTGTAATCGGTCAGGTTGTCGAGGTTGTGGTCAATTTCCTCAATATCTTCCCTGTACTTCGCGATAAGTTCATCCGCTTTATCGGAATTGAATTTGAGGATACGCGCCATTTTTATTTCCATCAAGCGCAGTATGTCGTCTGATGTGATTTCGCGGATAAACGCCGGTTTGAATGGCTCCAAGCGTTTGTCGATGTGCGCCACGGCAATGTCCATACTTTTTGCCGTTTCAAATTCTTTGTCTTTGTAGATGCGCTCTTCGATGAATATTTTTTCGAGCGAGGCAAAAAGCAGTGATTCCTGTTTTTCTCCTTTCTCGATTTCCAATTCGCGCCGCAACAGTTCGCGCGTGCCGTCCACCGATGAACGCAATACTTCTCCCACAGTGATGAACCGAGGCTTGTCGTCTTCGATGATACAGCAGTTGGGAGAGATGCTGATTTCGCAATCGGTAAAGGCGTAAAGAGCGTCAATGGTTTTATCGGACGACACACCGGGCGCTAATTGAATCTGTATTTCAACGTTCTCGGCCGTGATGTCGTCCACCTTTTTTATTTTGATTTTCCCCTTATCGTTTGCTTTTAAGATGGATTCGACCACTGATGTGGTGGTGCGTCCGAAAGGTACATCTTTGATGATGAGCGTCTTATTGTCTAATTTGCTTATTGTAGCCCGAACTTTTATGGAGCCGCCGCGTTCGCCGTCGTTGTACCGCTCTACGTCGATATACCCGCCCGTTTGAAAATCGGGATACAGGGTAAATGCTTCTTCTTGGAGATAAGCGACGGCTGCATCGCAAATCTCGTTGAAGTTGTGCGGAAGGATTTTGGACGAAAGTCCCACGGCGATCCCTTCGGCGCCTTGCGCCAAAAGCAAGGGGAATTTTACGGGGAGCGTTATCGGTTCTTTGTTGCGCCCGTCATACGAGGGTTTCCACTCCGTAGTTTTGGGGTTGAACAGCACTTCGAGGGCAAATTTGGAGAGGCGTGCTTCGATGTATCGAGGAGCTGCGGCTCCGTCGCCCGTGAGCACATTACCCCAGTTACCCTGGCAATCGATAAGCAGATCTTTTTGTCCGAGCTGCACCAGCGCGTCGCCGATAGAAGCGTCGCCGTGCGGGTGAAACTGCATGGTATTGCCGATGATGTTGGCCACTTTGTTGTATCGTCCGTCGTCCATACGTTTCATGGAGTGGAGGATGCGTCGTTGCACGGGTTTCAATCCGTCGGAGATATGTGGTACGGCACGTTCCAAAATGACATACGAAGCATAATCCAGAAACCAGTCCTGGTACATTTTCGTGAGGTTGAGCCGGACATCGGCGCCCAAGCGCACGGGCGTTTTGGAATTGGCGGAGGAAGGGATTTCGTTCAAAATCTCTCCTCCGTCCAAGAAATCATCATCCTGATTCGGCTCGTTATTGTTATTATCGTTTTCTTCAAAGGACATACGCCTGATAGGGTTAAAATTTTGAATGTATTTTCCGCAAGGAGGGAAAAAATCGCCCAAAGATACTTTTTTTTCGTGTGATTTCCAAACGATGATTTTTTTTTGGGCAAATGATAAAAAATAAAAATACGTTCAAAAAACGGATATTATTTTGTATTTTTGCAACTTAAACATTCGCTATCAAAGCGGGAAACGTCTGTTTTGATGAAAAACCGAAATTAATATTACTGAAATTATGAAGAAAAAAAGCATCTTGTTTCAATGGATTTACCCGACAGTTTTTGTTTTATTGGCAGCTTTTTTCTTGCAAACATGCGGGACAGTTCCCATCACGGGAAGAAGACAATTGTTGCTCGTCTCCGATCAGGAGGTGCTGGGATTGAGTGAAACGCAGTACAAAGACTTTATTACCACGGCATCCATCGAAAAAAACACCACAAACGCCGCATTGGTGGAAAAAGTGGGGAAGCGCATCGCTTCGGCTGTAGAAACGTATTTGCGGAGCAACGGATTGGAGTCGGAGATACAAAGCTTGGCCTGGGAATTTAATCTCGTGAATAGCAGCGAGGTGAACGCCTTTTGTATGCCGGGCGGGAAAATAGTGGTTTACACGGGTATCTTGCCCATCACGCAGGATGAATCAGGATTGGCTACCGTCCTCGGACATGAGGTGGCGCATGCCATAGCCAAACATTCCAACGAGCGGATGAGCCAGCAGGTGGCGGTGCAATATGGAGGAGAAATTGCCGGCGGATTGCTGGGTAATTCGACGAAGGCGCAACAACTTGGAAACGCTGTTTTCGGCCTTGGCGCACAATATGGTATTATGCTGCCTTATGCACGCACGCAAGAACTCGAAGCCGACAAACTTGGCCTGATTTTCATGTCGATGGCCGGATACGACCCCAATACGGCCGTGTCGTTTTGGCAACGCATGGCGCAAAGTTCGAGCGGCGGTACGCCCGAATTTATGAGTACGCACCCTTCCGATGCGAACCGAATCGAGAAAATAAAAGCGGCATTGCCTGAGGCCTTGCAGTATTACAAAGGGGCGGGCGTCCAAAATAGCGGAACGGTATCTTCGTCTCTGAAATCGAGCGTTGCAAAAACATCGGAAGAATGGAAATTTTGAAATAGCTGTTTTCCTTGGTTGCAACCCCCCCCCAAAAAAAATTCCCTGTTCCATGCAAGAGCGGGGAATTTTTTTGTATCTGCAAGCCCCTGTTTACCAATTAATTTGCTGTCGCGTTTTCTTGCGGCACCTCGATTAACTGCATGTTTTCGCAGCGGATAATCCGTCCGGGAAAGGCCTGTACCACGGAATAATTGTGTGTGGACATAATGACCGCCGTCCCTTTTTCGGCGATGGATTTCAGCAGGGCTACAATCTGACTTCCCGTTTCGGGATCGAGGTTCCCCGTAGGTTCATCGGCAAGGATGAGCGGAGGCGAGTTGAGAAGCGCCCGCGCTATGACGATACGCTGCTGTTCGCCGCCCGACAATTCGTGCGGCATCTTGTAAGCTTTGTTTTGCATGCCCACTTGCACCAGCACCTCGTGAATACGGTCTTTGATAGCGATTTTGTTTTTCCAGCCCGTTGCACGCAGCACAAATTCGAGGTTTTTCTCCACCGTGCGGTCGATAAGCAATTGGAAATCCTGAAAAACAATGCCGATTTTTCGACGGAGGTAGGGAATCTGCTTGCGTTTTATTGCGGGCAGTTCGTTATTGAAAACCAAGGCTTCGCCCGACTCAATCGGTATTTCACAATACATGCTTTTCAGCAGCGTGCTTTTTCCGGAACCCACTTTCCCGATGATATACAGAAATTCTCCCCGATTTATTTCCAAATGAACCCCGCGGAGAATGATGTTTTCCTCACGGTTCAATTGCACATCGGTGTATTTTACCAATAGTTCGTTATCCATGTTTATTTTATAAATTCAATCGACAACGGATATTTCCATGTTTCTCCATTTGCGGCTTTTATGGCGGCAATGATGATGGATACGGTCATGACCACACCCAATGCGATTAGCAACACAATGCCAATCACCAAAAGGCAGAGGATGGTTGCTGCAATGGAATATAAAAAGTAGCTGATGATGAAATTCAGGATGTTTTTCCCGTTCGCATCCACGTTTTTGTTGTCCTTGTTGGCCAACCACATAAAAAGCGGGATAATAAATATGCAGAGAAATTGCGAAAGGTGCATCAGCACGATATACGTCTTCTCATCCATGCCCCATAATGTTGTGTGGGGAGGCCGGGGCGTTTCGTTCAACAAACGTGTTTTCTCGCGCTGGTATTCCTCTTCCGTGAGGCTGCCTTTGGCTCTCAAATCGTCTAAAATCTTTAAATCTTCGTAGTTCATGATTTCTTTAATTTTAAGTCATAAAAAAACAAAACTGATTTAGTTTCACAAAGATATATTTTTTTTCGATTTCCGCTTCTTTGTGAGATAAATAAATGCAATGACGGTAGCAACTAACGAGCCTAAGGTATCGGCATAAAAATCGAAGCGGTCGCCGCTGCGCGTCGGAAAATAATTATCCTGCAACCATTCCACCACGGCGCCGTATATCATGGGCAACAAAAAGCACCAGAAGATCCATCTCCATTTATTGGGATTTCCGTTGTGCATCTGATAATAATCGAAATAACACACAGCCGAGAGGGTGAAAAACATGCCGAAATGCACCACTTTGTCCCAAGGAATTCCCGAAGGCATATTGGGAATGGAATTGCCGTTCCAAAGGCATGTTGCCGCAAAAATAAGAAAGACGACAAGGAGGGGGAGCAATATGTGGCGAAAAATTTTTTTCATTGAAAACGATGTTTTAGTAACGGATTTTTTGCTACAAAGGTAATAATTATTCGGTTTAAGCGCGTTCAATTAAAAACATATAACTAAAAGCGCTGCGTATTTTCATAAAAATTTCGTTTCTTTGCCCGAAAATTAAACGATCGTAATGGATGAAAACCGATAAAATTTGTATGAAAAAAATATGCTGCGTGGCTTTGGCCTCTCTTTCTTTTTTTGCAATTGAGGCTCAAGACTCCCTCTCGAATAAAAATAAACGCTATTTCGATATCGATAAAAATATCGATATTTTCAATTCCGTTCTTCGGAATTTGGATATGTTTTATGTGGATAAAATAGAACCAAACAGTCTTGTGCAACGAACCATCGCCAATATGCTGGCCGGATTGGATCCATATACCGAGTATTATCCCGAAGAGAACGTCAGCGATTTGCGTTTTCTCACCACGGGCGAATATGCCGGAATAGGAGCCATTATCTCTTACAACGACAAGCGGGTGATCATCAATGAACCCTACGAAGGTCTTCCCGCTGCCAAAGCCGGATTGAAAGCGGGTGACCAAATACTCGAAATCGACGGACAAGATATGCGAAAATCGACAGTGAAAGAGGTGAGCAATAAATTGAAAGGCACGCCCGGCACAACTTTAATCATCGAGATACAACGTCCGGGCGAACAGAAAAGTCGCAAAATCACCGTTCTCCGTGAAAAAATAGCCATCCCTGCGGTTACGTACTCCACCGTTGCCGACGGAAATATTGGTTATCTCCATTTTGCCGGATTTACCGACAAAAGTTCGGAGGAGTTTAAGCGGACAGTGGTTGATTTGAAATCGAAGGGTGCAACTTCCTTAGTGATCGACCTGCGTGGAAATGGCGGCGGCATCCTCGATGAGGCGGTGAATATCGTTAACCTGTTTGTGCCGAAAGGAACAGAAATCGTTTCCACAAAAGGGAAAATGAGCCAGTGGGATCGCATCTACCGCACGCAAAACCAGCCGATAGACACCATTATACCGCTCACCGTGCTTATTGATACCGGTTCGGCCTCAGCCTCGGAGATTACAGCCGGAGCATTGCAGGATTTCGATCGCGCCGTGATCATTGGAAATCGTTCCTACGGGAAAGGGCTTGTGCAAACGCCGAGAAACCTCCCTTACGGAGGAAACATCAAAATTACCACATCGAAATATTACATTCCGAGCGGTCGTTGCATACAGGCTCTCGATTATTCGCACCGCGATCCCGACGGCGCGGCGGCGCGTGTCCCCGACAGCCTGACAAACGTGTTCTATACGAAAAATGGCCGGCCTGTTCGAGACGGCGGCGGCATCACGCCCGACATAACCATCGAGCAGGAGAGAGTTGGAACCATCTCCTACTATTTGGTGGCCGACAATATTATTTTCGATTTCGTAACCGGATGGGTGCAGAAACATCCCGCTATCGATCCCGCAGACCGGTTTGAACTGTCGGATGCCGATTACGAATCGTTCAAGATTTTTGTTAAATCGAAAGATTTTCAGTACGACCGCATGAGCGAAAAAACCATGCAATCGCTCAAGGAAGTCATGGAATTTGAAGGATACATGAAAACCGCAGGGGAGGAATTTAAGGCATTGGAAAGCAAGCTTGTGCCCGACCTCGATCTCGATTTGGAAGCTTTCAAAAGCGACATCAAAGAGTTGATCACCGAGGAGATTATCCAACGCTACTATTACAAAAAAGGCGTGCTGATTCACGAATTGGTTAAAGATAAAGCCTATCTGAAAGCAATGGAAGTGCTGAAAGACAAAGCGTTGTATAAAAACATCCTGAACCCGTCGAAATTGCCTCCGGTTGTAGAACCCCAAGAAAAATTGGCGAAACGGTATTCGTAAAGGTTCAATGAGAGAACGTGAAATTGTAAATTATCCTTGCCCATTTCGCTATGTGCAGTGGAAAAATCAATATCGGATATTTCAGC
>JAISUH010000015.1 GCA_031272205.1 Dysgonamonadaceae bacterium
GAAATGTCGAAACTGAGTTACGGGATGTATTTAGTGCATATTTTCTGGCTCGGCCTTTGCGTAACTGTGTTTAAGCACAATTTAGCGCTGCCCACAGTCGCCGCCATACCCTGCATTGCAGTATGCACCTTTATTTGCAGTTTCGCAAGCATGAAAATGATTTCGTTCATACCCGGCAGTAAATGGGTCATTGGATAGATACTTGATGAGATTTTATAAAGTTTATTTGCGGTCGAATGATCTTATAGGATTGTACGGATTTTTTTTGTAAGTTTGCACACTCAAAACAAAAAATAACGCAAAAGAAAATGAAAATCACGTCTGTCCTTATCCCGTTGTCCCTTTGTCTTGTGGTTGCCGGTTGTAACCCTTCGGGTCAGCATTTCATCTCCGATAAAGATTATCTGAACACGGTGGAAGCCGACTTGAACAAAAAAATGTCCGTTATCGGCGTCGATTCGCTCTTCCCCGATTTCAATAACAATTCGCTTTCGCTCCGCGAAAATGAAGCCTTGAAATTTTTCTATGCTTATCTGCCTTTGGGCGACATATCCGACTATTCACCCGAATATTACCTGCAAAACATCAGGGCTTCGTTTCAGACGAAAGAAGAAATGCCGTGGGGCGCCTCGATTCCGGAACAACTATTCCGCCATTTTGTGCTTCCCATCCGCGTCAATAACGAAAACTTGGACTCTTCGCGCGTGGTGTTCTACCGCGAGTTGAAAGAGCGGGTGAAAAACCTCTCGATGTACGACGCCATTTTGGAAGTGAACCACTGGTGCCACGAAAAAGTGGTTTACCAACCCTCCGACGGACGCACCAGCTCGCCCTTAGCATCGGTTTGCACGGCTTACGGACGCTGCGGCGAAGAATCGACCTTCACCGTTGCCGCGCTACGCGCGGTGGGAATCCCCGCCCGTCAGGTTTACACGCCGCGCTGGGCGCACACCAACGACAACCACGCATGGGTAGAAGCTTGGGCCGACGGAACATGGCACTACTTAGGCGCTTGTGAACCGTCGCCCGTCCTCGATATGGGCTGGTTTGACGCTCCCGTCAAACGCGCCTTGTTGCTGCACACCAAGGTTTTTGGGAAATATGCCGGCCCCGAAGATATCATGCAGCAAACCGATAATTTCGCCGAAATCAACGTAACCTCCAATTATGCCCCGGTAGCAAAAACCACCGTTCAAGTGGTGGATTCGGTCGGAAATGCTGTGATTGACGCCGATGTGCAATTCGGCATTTACAACTATGCCGAATTTTATTCGGTGCTGTCCGTCAAATCCGATTCACTGGGTAAAGCCTCCATCACTACCGGAAAGGGCGACCTCTCGGTTTGGGTGGTCAAAGACGGCCGGATAGCCTTGCAGACTGTTTCCGCCGGGAAACGGGACGAATACAAAATCCCCTTGGAATTTGCACAAGGACAGGCCGTTGAAAAAGAATTGGACATAGTCCCCCCCGTTGAAATGACGCCCGATAACAAAGTTACTCCGGAACAGGCGGCAGCCGATAACATACGTTCGTCCCGCGATGATTCCATTCGTAACGCATACGTCGCCACATTCATCGGCCGTGCCGATGCCGTCGCTTTTGCCAAAGACCTTTCGGCTGATACGGCAAAAGTAGCCCGTTTCTTGGAAATGAGCCGCGGAAACTGGAAGGAAATCAAAAATTTCCTGTCCGACGCATCGAAAGCCAACAAAACCGATTTGGCGCTGCACCTGCTCGGCGTGATTTCGGCAAAAGATCTGCGCGACACGCCTTCGGCTGTATTGACCAACCATTTAAGCCACACCAACGCAACAGAAAATTCCAAACTTTTCTACCTGTACGTCCTCAACCCGCGCGTGCGAAACGAACTGCTCACACCATACCGCTCATGGCTGCAACAGCATCTTCCCGCCGAAGTGCAGCTGGCGGTAAAAGAAAATCCCGAAGCGCTGATCAAATGGGTCAACAACATCCGCATCGCCAACGAATACAATTCGCAACGAATCCCCATTTCGCCCGTGGGCGTTTTCAAATTGGGGGTAGCCGACAACATCTCGCGCGAAATATTCTTTGTGGCGGTTGCGCGTAGCTTGGGCATTCCCGCACGCTTGGAAGAAGTTACCGGTAAATTGCAATATTATCACGACGGTATCTGGCACGATGTTTATTTCGAAGGCGAAAAACCCTCCGTCGCCAAATACGGCTCGTTTTCGTTGACATACACGCCGGATAAACTGTTGGAAAATCCGCAATACGACACACATTTCACCCTGCAAAAAATCGAAGGCGGAAGGATGAACCTTTTAAATTTCCGCAATCCCGAAGGATACGAATCCACCGTTTCATGGAAAAGCCTGTTCACAAAACCCGTTCCCATCGAAACCGGCTATTACATGCTGATCAGCGGCACGCGCATGGCTGATGGCGAAGTATTAGCCAAAGTCGTTACCTTCAACGTGGATGAAGGCAAAAATACAAGCGTTAATTTGACCATGCGCCACGAACAAAACAACATTCAGGTGCTCGGCAATATGAATCCCGAAGCGTTGTTCCTGCCGAAAGAAAAAACCGAAGAACAATCGATTCTCGCCACTACCGGACGCGGTTATTTCCTCGTTGCAATCTTGGGCGCCGGACAAGAACCAACCAATCATTTTGTACGCGATCTCGCCCGACTGAAACCCGATTTCGAAAAATGGAACCGACAGATGCTTCTGTTGTTTAAAGACCAAAGTCAGTTGGATAAGTTCAATACAGGCGATTTCCCGGCCTTGCCCTCCAATATCACTTTCGGAATCGACAAAAACAGTTCGATAACCAATGCGCTGGCGGCGGAATTGAACCTCGGATCGGCAAACCTGCCGATCGTGGTTATCGCCGATACTTTTGGCCGCATTGTTTACGTTTCGCAGGGTTACAAAATCGGTATCGGCGACGAACTGATACAGACCATCAGCAAACTGTAAGGATTGTGTTTTTGTTCTTACCGTTTTAAAATTTCTGTCAATTGAAAAATCCGATTTTCATCGTCGCAGCCGTTGTTTTCCTTGCCGCGAATTTCTACGTCGGACACAGGATTTATACCCTGTTGCCCGAAAATCCCCTGTTGCGGATTGCAACAATTGTCATCGTGGCGATGGGTACATTGGGAGCGCCGGCTTACTTTCTGACCGAAAGGTATTTACCCGATTCTGTAGCCGGTTTTTTTTACCGCTTCGGCACAACGTGGCTCATCGCGTTCATTTATCTTCTCCTCATATTCCTGCTCATCGATTTCGGCAAGTTGCTTAACTCCATTTTCCGCTTCACCGACCCGTATTCCGTGTCTAAAATTTTCCGCAACAATGGAATAACGTCGGCCGTTATTCTGGGAAGTGTAGCCTTCTTGCTCTTTGCGGGATACCTGAATTATCGAGACAAGAGAAGAGAATACATCCGTATTCAAACCGAAAAATGGCCGACCAACGCCAAACCCTTGCGCATCGTCGCTGTAAGCGATTTGCACCTGGGCTACACCATCTCTGTCAAAGAATTGCGCCGGTGGATTGAACTCATCAACGCAGAAAATCCTGATATAGTGATAATTGGCGGCGATTTAATCGACAACAACCTTCGCCCCGTAGAAAATGCTTCAATCGATAGAGAATTACAGAAAATCAACGCGCCGATGGGTGTTTACGCCGTGCCGGGAAACCACGAGTTCATTTCGGGCATCAAGCAAAGCGAGGCTTTTTTTCAAAAAGCAGGGATTCCCTTGCTGCGCGATTCGGCGGTGAATTTGGAGAATCTCATCATTATCGGTCGCGACGATTACAGCAACCGCCATCGAAAAGACCTCAACGAGATAGTAAAAAACAGCGATTTAAGCAAATTTGCCATCCTGATCGACCATCAACCGCAGAACCTGAACGACGCGGAGCGTGCCCGCATCGATTTTCAATTTTCGGGACACACGCACAATGGGCAGATATTCCCATTTTCGCTGTTGGTGAACCGGATGTACGAACTCCCACAGGGTTATCTGAAAAAAGGAAACACTCATTTCTTCGTCTCATCGGGGCTGGGCATCTGGGGCGGTAAATTCCGCATCGGCACCCATTCCGAATATTTAGTTGTCGATATTTCTCGGTGAAATAAGCAAAACCTTTGTTATCTTTGCACAAGGCAGGATGCGCTTCGGCAAAAATTTCAAATAAATTTGTTTTTTGCTCTCGGCTTTCACTACCTTTGTCTTATGAAAGTTTTCTTCTACGCCCTTTTCGTCCACCTCTCCCTCAATGTGTTCGTTTTTGGGGAAGTTTGGAAAATAACGGAACACCGCAAGGGGCTCCGCAGGTTTTTCACGGCCTTTTTTATCGTTGAATTTTTGGTTTACCTCACGGGCTTGCTGTTTAGTCGCTGGCTTCCGGACAATGCCGTTCATATTATCGGATTCATCGGCACATCGTGGATGCTGTTTCTTATCTACATGACAACAGGCATCCTGCTTGTCGAAATACTGCTTTATGCCTGCAAACGCCTCCATCCTACCCTTGTCGATAAGCGACTGAACAGGGGCAAAGGCATAACCTTCATCGTCCTTTTCTTTGCGATAACAGCCGTGATGTGGCGGGGAAACTACAAATTCAACCATCCCGTGGTCGTACATAAAGAAATCACCATCGACAAAACGGCAGGCCTCTTAAAATCGCTGCGCATCGCCGCGATTGGCGATACCCACTTCGGATTTCTCATCCACAAAGATTACGCGAAAAAATACCTGCGGCTCATCATGGAGCAGAAGCCCGACATCATTCTGTTTGTGGGCGATATGATCGACGCGGAACTCAGGCCGATGCTCGACCAAAACATGGGCGAAGAACTTCGTCAATTACACGCACCTTTCGGCGTGTATTCCTGTACCGGAAACCACGAATACCGAAACGAAGCCGAAAAAAAAATCAAATGGCTCAACGATAACGGTATCGTTATGCTGCGCGACTCGGTCGTACTGATTGACAGCGCCTTTTACGTGATCGGACGCGAAGATGTGGACGCGCCTTTCGTCCGAAAACCTATCCGAGAAATTATCGACGAACAGCACGTCAACAAACAAAAACCTGTTATCGTATTGAATCACAATCCGAAATATCTGAACGAAGACGTGGAGGCTGAAGCCGACCTCGCTCTTTACGGCCACACTCACCACGGACAATTTTTTCCGGGAAACATTTATACCGAACTGATTTTCGAAATAGCCCACGGCTATAAGAAAAAAGGCAACACAAACATTTATGTTACCTCCGGTTTGGGCTTGGCAGGGCCGCAATACCGCATCGCTACACAATCGGAAATAGCGGTGATAGACCTGCTCTTCCGTTGATTTATAACTCACAATATTTGTTTTATCTATTACAGCAGCGGGATGCTTTTTTCCAACTGTACCGAGTGAGAGCCCTTCAATAAAACCAAATGATCCGTCAGCGGGTTTTTCTTCAATTCCTCCTCCAAATCATCCACCGTTTCAAAAGCGAGCGCTTCGTCGCTCAATGAAGACAAAACGGGGCCAACAAGATAGACTTTGTCGAAAGACTGCGCTTGCACAAAATCCAATATCGTCCGGTGCTCGTCGCGGCTGATGTCGCCCAACTCTTTCATATCGCCAAGAATAACCGCTTTGGGCAAGGATGTCCGTATTTTCACAAAATGCTCCAATGCGGCACGCATGCTTGTAGGATTGGCGTTGTAGGCATCGATGACGAGTTCGTTTTTATCGGTTTTTTCGTATTGCGAACGGTTATTTTTCGGCACATATTCTTCCAAAGTTGCGCTAATGTAATCGGCCTTGATGCCAAAATATTTTCCGATGGCAATCGCCGCCAGCGCATTATCGAGGTTGTATTCGCCCACCAAATGCGTTTTCACGTGATACGAATTTTCGAAGAAACACCATTCAAATTCCAAAAACGGATTGCCTGACGTGATATGTCCCGACGCAAACAAATCGGAGTCGCCTTTGCCGTACAGCAATCGATCCATTCCCTCCGACAAAGCAACCAAATCGCTATAATCTTTATTCACAAAGACTTTTCCTCCATTCTCGCGGATAAAATCATAGAGCTCGCCCTTGGTTTTCACCACATTTTCAAACGAGCCGAACCCTTCGATATGCGCCTTACCCACATTGGTGATCAACCCGATAGTGGGTTCGGCCATTTCGCACAAAGCTTTGATTTCACCCGGATGGTTCGCTCCCATCTCCACCACCGCAATATCGTGCGATGCGTTTATCGATAGCAAGGTGAGCGGCACGCCAATATGGTTATTGAGATTCCCCTGCGTATAGGCCACATTAAATTCTTTCGCCAAGATAGCTGAAATCAGCTCTTTAGTCGTCGTCTTACCGTTCGTTCCCGTAATTCCGATAACGGGAATTTTCATCGTTTTCCGGTGGAAATTGGCCAATTTTTGGAGCGTTGCCAGCACGTTTTCGACCACAATGATGTGTTCGTCCGACGGCTCGTTCCATTCATCTACCACGGCATACGCGCAACCCCGTTTCAATGCCTCTTTGGCAAAAAGATTGCCGTTGAAATTTGCCCCTTTGAGGGCAAAAAAGATCGCATCTTTCGGACAGTTGCGCGTATCGGTAGTTACCGACGGATATGTTTTATAGATTTCGTAAATCGAAGAAATTTCCATATCGGTGTATTCCGTAGGGGGATTTATTTTTCTTATTGAAGTCCCAATTTAGCCGATATATTTTTGGGGATGGCCTGTTTATTAACAACGATACTCATCGTTTTGTAACGCACAAATGCTTCGCTCACGTACCACAGTCCTTTATATTTTCCGGTTTCGCCCCACGAGTTTTTCACCATGTAATATTTTTTTCCGTACTGGTCTTTGGCAGTCCCGTATATCAGCATCCCGTGATCGTCGGTCGTCTGGTAGTTATCGTAAGCCAACTGTCGCATTTCCTGCGTAATGCTTTTCTCGGCTATATGTTCACCTTTGTTGATTTTCGTCAGCAGCTGGGCGCTTCGTTCGCGAACCGGCAATCCCAACCAGTGCGCCTGATCGCTTCCCGCATTTTCGGGCGAATTTTCATCGGGGATAATCCCTATCCCGTCGCGCGTGAAGCCGCTTTCACTCACATCGGAAGCCCATGCAACGGTGTAACCGTTTTCTAAAGCGCGGTCGATAACCTGCATCATTTCGTCGAGCGGCACGTTGTATGATTCAGCCCAACGCCAGTTATCGGGAATTTCAATGGCGAATGGCTTGTAAAACGGATGGTGGGTGAAAGAGGTCAGCGACACGTAATCGGAGGCTCTGAGCCCCAGCATATCGCGGAAAGAAGCGGGCGTATAACTTTTACCGTTGTAGGTGAATGTTTCCGGTACTTGGCCGAGGTAGGCGTCGAGGATACCCTGAAAACCCCTGTACCACGCCGTAGAAAGCGATTTGTTCTTGTTCTCGCGAATCGCATTCAGGTAGGCCAATAAACTGCCATCCATTTCTCCATGTTTGTGCGTTTCTTCGCCGTAATTCAGCCCCAAGTACTCGGATTCGGGCACTAAGCCGTAATCGTTCATGGCGTCAATCACATCGGCAAAAGACCCTCCGGGAGCAAAATTCAAATAACCGCCAAGACGGATGTATTTTTGCGCTTTATCTTCCAAATTCTTGCGAACAATGAACATCTCCGACAAATCGTACGTCCCCTTTCCCATCCGGATCAATTCCGACTCCAAAAAGCCGATACCCGAAAAGCTCCAGCAAGTGCCGCTGCTGGACTGATTCTTAACCGGAGTTATGGGATTTTCTTTTACCGTTGTAAAACTGTAACCTTCTGTTTTTTCCTGTGCAACGGCGGACAAAACAACAAGCGCCGCCGTTAGAATCAATGTTATTTTCTTCATTTTTTTATTTTTGGAATGTTTGTATGGTTACAAAGTTAGTGGAAAATATAATTTTTATGGCTCAATACGCCGAAAAAAGTTGAAAAAAAACTACCTTTACAGTCCAAATAATTTTAAAATATGAGCGATCTTCAACCCAAAAAGAAAAAAGGGAAAAAATTTTTCCGCTGGTTTATTTTCTTAGTCCTTGTCGGACTAAGCATTTTCGTTTATGTCCGCTATTACTACGTATTTGGGAGCGGCGTGAAATCGGGCGAACTCAATTACCTGACTTACAAAGGTGTCATCTTTAAAACCTATGAGGGGAAACTCATCCAGACAGGATTCCGAGCCGATAAACCCGGCGGACTGCAATCGAACCAGTTTAATTTTTCGGTGGAAAACAAAGCCATCGCCGAAAAATTGATGATTTCGAGCGGGAAACAGGTGCAATTGCACTACAAGGAATATTTTGCGGTATTGCCCTGGCGGGGTTACACCAAATTTGTGGTGGACAGCATTATAGAGATAAGGGATGCCGGGACTGATTTACAGGATATCCCGTTAGATGTAATGGATAACTTGTGATGGCAAAGCAAAAATTCTACGTCGTTTGGCAAGGCGTTACACCGGGCATTTATGCCACGTGGGACGAATGTAAGGCGCAGGTATCGGGATTCGATCATGCACGCTATAAATCATTCGAATCGCGCGAGGCAGCCGAAAAAGCTTTCTCCGAGAACCCGTGGCTACACATTGCTCGTAAAACAGATCTACCCCCAAAAGCCTCCTCTGCGGAAATTATCAGGGAAAGCCTCGCCGTGGATGCCGCGTGCAGCGGGAACCCCGGAAAAATGGAATATCGCGGCGTGTTTGTCGCCGACAATGTGGAGATTTTTCACTCTGCCGTTTATGAAGACGGCACCAACAATATCGGCGAATTTCTCGCCATTGTGCACGCGCTGGCCCTGCTGAAACAAAAAAACAGCAATATTCCGGTCTATTCCGACAGTGTGAACGCAATGAAATGGATTCAGAAGAAAAAATGCAATACCAAACTCGAACGCACATCACGCAACAAACCCCTTTTCGAATTGATAGAACGTGCCGAGAGATGGCTCAACACCAACACTTTCCCCAATAAACTCATCAAATGGGAAACGGCTCAATGGGGCGAAATTCCGGCTGATTTTGGACGGAAATAAAAAACTTTGGGGTACAGCGGGCTATTCGTCGTCCTTTTCGTTCTCTGCTTTGGGATCGTAAGGAAGCGGATGTTCCAATGAAGGGAAAACGCGGCGCACGTTTTTGGTCACAATTTCCGCAAAAACTTTGATTTCCATATCCAAAGCCTGCGCGGCTTGAAGATATACATCGCGGATATCCATTTCGTCCTCATCGGTTTCACAAAACATCGATTCTTGCGGGATAAACTGCATGGAATCCACATTGATATCGTCGCCAAAAGAAAACATAAAACCTTCTTTTACAAGGCGTTTTGTTAATTCCGGTTTGCCGCGATAACCGTGTATAATCCAGGGTTGCGAAGGATTGGTTTCTTTGCGCACACGAATGAGTTCGTCCCAAGCTTTTACACAATGTACGATAACCGGTTTTCCCAGATTTTCCGATAATTCGATGTGTTTCTTAAAGACGGGGATCTGTACGTCGTACGAAGGTCCTTTTAATTTGTCGAGACCCGTTTCGCCAATGGCGACGATACGCGGGTCAGACGCGATTTCGGCTAAATAGGCTAACTGGTTTTCACTGTCCTCGGCATACCAAGGGTGGATGCCACATGAAAAACAGTGTCGTTGATACGACTCTTTGGCTACTTCAAACTCAAGTGGATATACGTCGAGGATACACGAGTGATAGGGATCGTCGTTGTCCTCCAAGAAAATCTGGTGTGTGTGTATGTCGTAAAGTTCCATATTAATGTATATTCTGCTTTCTATCCGCCTTTGCTATTTTTCAGTTTTGGCTCAGGGACGGGGTCATAACCCGATCCGCCCCAAGGGTGGCACCTCAAAATGCGTTTGACAGACAAGCACGTCCCTTTCAAAAAGCCGTGCTTCTGCAATGCTTCTATGGCATATTGCGAGCAGGTGGGCGTGTATCGGCA
This sequence comes from Dysgonamonadaceae bacterium, assembly GCA_031272205.1. GTDB lineage: Bacteria > Bacteroidota > Bacteroidia > Bacteroidales > Dysgonomonadaceae > JAISUH01. The sequence continues at coordinate 10,009 of JAISUH010000015.1, forward strand.
AGCAGGCGGGGTCAAAGGCGAAATGAAATAGTGATAAAACCGCACCAACAAAAGGAGTATATCTGTTAAAAGTTTTTCTAAAAAATTCATCATTCCTCCCCTTTCATCCGGTTGTCCGCTATTTCTTTCAACGATTTGAGCATTCCCTTTTCAACCGTCGCGAAATCCGAAATTTCGTCTTTCACATACACAAATGCGACGTCAATCCCCATTCCAGATTGTAATCCGCTCAATAAAAGGTATTTATTTAACCGATAGGTTTCGCGGATCAACCGCTTTAAGAGGTTTCTTTTCACGGCCGACCTGATCCTTTTTTTAGGGACGCTGACGAATATCGATACCTGAGTCTTCGCTTCGCACTTGTCATACACAACATACACCACACGCAATGGATATGCGATAAAGGAACGGCCGTTAGCAAAAAGACCTTCGATTCTTTTTTCTCCTGACACGCGCTCTTCTTTTGTCAATGTGAAACGCAATCCTTTATCCATATACACAAAAAAGCATTCCGCCGAAAGCAATTACAAGGGCAAAGATACTAATTTTTAAAAGCCCTGCATATTTTCAACGTAATTTTTATAAAAAAGATGTGTTGAAATTTACTGCTCATCGCAAATTTTCCTGTAAAATCGCTTGCATCAATCTTCTTTCTGATTTTCTTTCAGGAAATTTTCCAAGGCCGCTGTCATGGATGAAAATTCCGGAGTTGGGGCTTTGCAATCGAGACGCAAGCCGACATCTTCAATCGCTTTTGCCGTGGCTGCGCCAAAACAGCCGAGCGCCATGTCGCCCTGTTGGAAATTGGGAAAGTTCTTTTGCAGCGACGCCACCCCAAGGGGACTGAAAAACAGAAGCATGTCGCAATCAATCGTTTCATCGCCTTCGAAATCGTTGCTGACGGTGCGATACATCACGCTTTTTGTGTAATTAATCTTCTTTTCGTCGATAAAATGAGTGAGATCGTCGTGATGCTGGTCGGTAACCGGAAAAAGAAATTTTTCTTTCGAGTGTTTCGTAAACGCATTGTTAAGACCCTCAATCTTACCGGTTTGACTGAAAAATATTTTTCGCTTCCGATAAATGATGTATTTCTGAAGATACAGGGCGATGCTTTCCGACAGACAAAAATACTTCATGGTTTCGGGCATAACTATCCGCAAATCTTCGCAAAGCGAAAAGAAATTATCCACAGCTGTCCTTGCCGTGAAAATTATAGCGGTAAAATCCAGTATATTAATACGTTGTTGCCGAAACTCCTTGACCGAGACCCGCTCCACTTTAATAAAAGGACGAAACGTCAATTCGACACGATACTTCTCGGCGATATCGTAATAGGGTGATTTCTCACCGTTTGGTTTCGGCTGAGAAACTAAAATCTTTTTTACTTTGCGAATGTTCATTTTACAAGATGATTCCTGCATGATTAATCAACAAAACGACCCCTCTGTATAGCACGAAAAGGGGTGCTATTTCAACGGCACAAAGGTACACAATAAAATAGAGAAATCCTATCTTATTTTTAACAAAAATCGTCAACAAATTTCCGAAAATCGCGACAAAACTGATAAAAATAATTATAAGAAGTAAAATAAGAGCGATTTCGCGGTATTCGGGCAAATATATAAAAAAGAGGGAGGGGAGGAAACTGAAAATTCCCAAAACCTCAACTCCCCATATATATTTTTCGATCCAATCGTCCATTTCGAGTTCGGGCAGGATAAAACCGATAAGGCGGCAAACGCCGTATTTTATCGACAGGAAAAGCGCGAAAGAAAGCAGCATCCCGCCAAACAGAAGAAACTGCATATTCAGCGTCATGGAGCTAATCCCCATGTTCCAAAACCCGATAAAAGCAACCATGCTGATGTTGAGCGCCGCTTGTGAAAGCAAGAAAAAGCCGCCCCAAGCCTCCGAAGTGGTAATCTGCTCTTTATAAACCGTTTTTTTACGGTTCCCGAAGCTGAACAAGTTCTTGAAATTTCCTGTCAGCGATGCGCCTCCGCTTCGAAAAACCATCGAAAAAAGCAACAAACTCAAGGTGAAGAGGATAAAAAAAATACTTCCCCAAAATTGCGATTCGGCAAAGGGTTTCCCCGAAAATCCCGATGAAAAGTCATTGACCGTGCCGACAAACGCTATCGAGTCGGTTTGGAAAGCGTTGTTTTCGGAAAAGGCAAAGCTTAATGAATCGGAATCGGAAATCCGGTTTACCGAATCCCTTACGATACTGTAAGGGATGGTATCGGTAACGATGATTGTATCGACTGGATTTTCAAACACCTTCGTTGCTAATTTACCACAAAATTACAACACTTTTTTGTCATATTTGTTCCCTTTTGGATTCCAAGGGGTATTTTTCTTTAAACAACCGATAATTTCCTCCGGCGAAGCCGCCACCTGCCACATATCGCGGTAGGCTGCCGCCATAAAATTTTCGGCAATCATTTTGTCGAACAAGTCAAACAGCGGGGCGTAATAATCGTTGATGTTGGCAATCACTATGGGATTCCGGTACAATCCGAGCTGTTTCCACGTAATGATTTCGAGCAACTCTTCCATCGTCCCCACTCCGCCCGGCAACGCAACCACGGCGTCGGCCAACTGTGTCATCGTTTGTTTGCGCTCGTGCATGGTCTCGGTTACAATGGTTTCGCTCAGTTTGGGATGACACCATCCCGAATCAACCATAAAACGAGGGATAACGCCCGTAACGCGACCTCCGCTTTCGAGGATGGAATCGTTCAAAGCGCCCATCAATCCGGCTTTTCCTGCACCGTTAATGCAGGAAAAGCCGTTTTCGACTAACAAACGCCCCAATTGTCGGGCTACATCGGAATAAACAGGGACAATATGCGGGCTCGACGCACAATAGACGCAAACGCTGGAAATTGTGCCATTTTTTTCAGATAAATTCATTGGATGAAATTTTAAAATTGAAGGTGAATCGTGTTCGCTTTCGAGCCTCAAATCAAAGGCCGAAAGCTTTTTTCACCTCATCCACGTAATCCAATTTTTCCCAAGTGAAAAGCTCTACCTCTTTTTCGATGGATTCGGGCATGTAACGCGACGAAAATGTTTTTTTTACAATCTTCGATTCGCGCCCAAAATGGCCATACGCCGCAGTTTCGAAATAAATGGGGTTCCGCAATTTCAGCCGTTTTTCGATGGCTTTCGGGCGCATGTCGAAAATTTGCTTCACCTTTTCGGCTATCTCGGCGTCCGACAAATTCACGCGGCTTTTGCCGTAAGTATTCACGAAAATGTTCATCGGTTCGGCAATGCCGATGGCATACGAAACCTGCACCACCACTTCGGTCGCAACGCCGGCCGCCACCAAGTTTTTGGCGATGTGCCGCGTGGCGTAAGCCGCCGAACGATCCACTTTCGACGGGTCTTTCCCCGAAAACGCGCCGCCGCCGTGAGGTGCGCGACCTCCGTAAGTATCGACAATGATTTTGCGTCCGGTAAGCCCCGTATCGCCGTGCGGGCCGCCGATCACAAATTTTCCCGTGGGGTTCACGTGGTAAATGATATCGTCGGTAAACAGGCGGTAAATTTCTTTTTTGTTTTCGTACTGCGCTTTTACGCGAGGAATAAGAATTTCTATCACATCTTTGCGAATCTTGTTCTGCATGGCCTTGTCGGCGGCTTCGGCAGCTTCTTCCGACTGATTTTCGGGCAATACAAACTCATCGTGCTGCGTAGAAATCACAATGGTGTGGATGCGCAAAGGATGGCCGTCGGGCGAATATTCGATGGTAACCTGCGATTTTGCGTCGGGACGGAGATAAGGCATCAGTTGCACTTCGTTTTTGCGGATGTTGGCCAATTCAATCAGCAGCGCATGGCTCAAATCGAGTGGCAGAGGCATGTAATTGTCCGTCTCGTCGGTTGCATAACCGAACATCATCCCCTGGTCGCCCGCGCCCTGCTCCATCGGGTCGGATTTCTTTTTATCCACGCCGCGGTTGATGTCGTCCGACTGTTCGTGAATACTCGAAAACACGCCGCAGGACTTCGCCTCAAACTGGTATTCGCTTTTCGTATATCCGATATTGGCGATGACATCGCGTGCCACTTCCGCCACATCCACATACGATTGCGATTTTACTTCTCCTGCCAGCACGACCTGTCCGGTTGTAACCAGCGTTTCACAAGCCACTTTCGATTTCGGATCATAAGCTAAAAATTCGTCAAGCAAAGCGTCCGATATTTGATCGGCCACTTTATCGGGGTGTCCTTCCGACACCGATTCTGATGTAAATAAATAGTTCATTTTGCTTTGTAAAAAAATGTATTAAAACAATCATTCACAAGCAGAAAGAAAACTGAAAAGTTACAGGATGCAGATAAAAAACACAACGGATAGTGAGCACGTTTTAGCATTTTTTTCTGTGGTTGCAAGCAGATTCAAATCTTTCCACATTGTTTATCGGGGACAAAGGTAAGCATAATTTTTGTAATTATGTATTTTTGTCGGATAATGTTGAGAATTATTTCTGCCTGTCCTCTATGGGAGGGTCAATCTAACACATCCATCTCTTTTAATGTCTTTTCGAGATTTACGGCAGGCGTCAAGTGCAGGGTTTGGAAGCCCATTTCTTGTGCCGCACGGATATTTTTTTCGTTATCGTCAATGAAAAGCGATTCTTCGGGACGGATTTGAAAGCGATCGAGCAGAATCCGGAACAGCTGTTTATCGGGTTTTATACATTTTTCCTCACCGGAAACTACGATGCCGTCCAAATCGTCAAAAAAATCGTATTGCGCCCTCGCAACGGGTAAGGTTTCGGCCGACCAGTTCGTCAATCCAAACACCCTGTATTTTCCCTTCAAGGGCTTTATCAGACGTACATTTTCTTCGAAAATACCGCCGAGCATCTCAGCCCATCGCGAGTAAAAAAGTCCGATTTCATCGTGATATTCAGGATATTGTTCTTGCAAAACAGCCGTAGCCTCCGACAGTGAGCGACCCGCATCCTGCTGAGTATTCCATTCCGTGGTGGCAATTTCCGAAAGGAAAAAGTCCATCTCCTCGCGGGTCTTGAATACTTTCTTGTAGAGCAATTCGGGGTTCCAGTCGATCAGGACGCCGCCGAAGTCGAAAACGATATTTTTGATGCGATGCATAATTTTTTTATGAAATTCGGGGGCAAAGATACAATTTACCGGTGTTTTTTTCGATAAAAAAAGAGGGTTCATGAAATTATTGTTGATTTCTTTTTTGCACCGTCTCTCCCTGTTAAAAAACCAAAATACGTTTCCGTCGATCAAATACATTTCCTACTTTTGTTTCTCGAATCATCAAAAAACCCAATGCATTTTTTCAAATATCAACGGGACATATACTGCAAATTTTTTTATACACTGCTCATTTCGCTGCTTTTGACATCTTGCGGCACAAACAGGAAAATTGCCGTCGGCGAAAGCAACTCCGGCTCCATCGAAAAAGACGTAATTGCTTATGCAAAGAAATTCCTGCACACGCCCTATCGTTCGGGCGGGCAAGCTCCGGGCGGCTTCGATTGTTCGGGATTCACATCGTTTGTTTATCAAAAATTCGGTTATAAACTCCACAAAAGTTCATCGGGACAAGCCCTGCAAACACCCTCTCTTGATAATGCCAAAGAACTGAGAGTAGGCGACTTGGTCTTCTTCGAAGGACGGCGGCAAAACGGCGTTGTAGGGCATGTGGGAATCGTTACCGAAGTAAAAACGAACGGGCAATTCCGGTTCATACACTCGTCCACCAGCAACGGGGTCATCATCTCGTCGTCGGAAGAGCCTTACTACAAATCGCGATACATCAAAGGCGGGCGCGTGATAAACGGCAAGTCGTATTACGCCGCCAAACATGCAAAAAAACAAAAAAAACAGGTTTCGGAGAAAAAAGAAATCCGCAAATCAAAAACAGAAAAGAAAACCATAACCGTCATCAATCCGGACAATACACCCCAATTAACCCCGACGCCCACTGAAAAAACAACGATAGAAGAAGCGCCCTCCGTTCCACTCAATAAAACGCAGGAACAGGAACCGGATAAGCGTGAGAAAGAAGAACAAATTATGCAGATCGTGCAATCGGTTATGTCGCAACAAGAACCGACCAGCGTCCCCAAACCTGCTGTAACCGTCCTCTCCGAAGCGGATACAAAAGCTTCTGTTACATAAAATCCGTGCCCATATCCGGTTCCAATCACGGAATATTCGCTTTTTTACTTATCTTCACATCAGTTAGGATGCGGTTTCGGCAAAAATCAAATAAATTTGTTTTTGCTCTCGGCTTTCACTACCTTTGCAGCCTCAAAACAAAAAAACAACGCAAACATGATAACGGCAGACCAACTTAAAAACGTGTTGGAGCGCGAGCAAGCGCTGAGGGGGTATCTTTGACGTCGATGCAAAGACCATTCAACTCGAAGAAGAAGAACTGAGAACGCAATCGCCCGATTTCTGGGACGACGCAAAACGCGCCGAGGCACAAATGAAAGTGGTTCGGGAATTAAAATTCTGGATCGGCGCGTACAATGAGGTGAAAGCCGCAACGGAAGAGTTGCAGCTCGCTTTCGACTTTGTGAAAGACGAGATAGTCAGCGAAAAAGAGATAGACGAAGCCTACGCTCACGTCATCGACCTCATTGAAAACCTCGAACTCAAAAACATGCTCCGCCACGAAGAAGACAAGTTCGGTGCAGTGTTGAAAATCAATGCGGGTGCAGGCGGTACCGAAAGTCAAGATTGGGCTTCGATGCTCTTCCGCATGTACCAGCGATGGTGTGAAAGCAAGGGTTACAAAACCACCGTTACCAACTGGCAGGACGGCGACGACGCAGGCATCAAAACCGCCACCTTACAAGTGGAAGGAGAATTGGCTTACGGCTTTTTGAAAAGCGAGAACGGCGTCCACCGCCTCGTGCGCGTGTCGCCCTACAATGCGCAGGGAAAACGCATGACATCGTTCTCGTCGGTTTTTGTGGTGCCCTTAGTGGACGACTCCATTGAAATCAACATCAACCCCGCTAATTTGAGCTGGGACACCTTCCGGTCGTCGGGAGCAGGGGGACAAAACGTAAACAAGGTGGAAACGGGCGTCCGTCTGCATTACATGCACAAAGACGAGGACACGGGCGAAGAGCGCGAAATCGTGATTGAGAACACCGAAAGCCGCTCGCAAATGGGCAACCGCGAGAATGCCCTGCGCTTACTGAAATCCCAACTCTACGAAATAGAACTCGAAAAACGCCGCGCCGCACAAGCCGAGATTGAAGCGGGAAAGAAAAAAATTGAATGGGGTTCGCAAATTCGAAGCTACGTGTTCGACGACCGTCGAGTGAAAGACCACCGCAGCAACCACCAGACTTCGGACGTGCAAGGCGTGATGGACGGCGACCTCGACGGGTTCATCAAAGCCTATTTGATGGAGTTTGGAGGCGGTGAAGCCTGATTTTCGGATTTGCAAATTAAAACAGCTTCATTAAATCCAAGGGATGAGCCAAAATTGTTTTCGCGCCGTTGGAAACGAGTTCGTCTTCCGTCCTGAACCCCCAGAGCACCCCTACCCCATACATGCCGGCATTTTGGGCTGTTTGCATGTCCACGCCCGAATCACCGATATAAAGCACATCTTCGGGATCGACGCCGAAACTTCCACTTATCTGCAACGCCGCTGCCGGATTGGGTTTCTTGAGGCTTTCGGTGGTAAAACCAAGCACCTCGTCGAAACAGTCGGGCAACAAGGTCTGTACGATGTTTTTGGTGAACTCGTCGGCTTTGTTGGATAAGACCCCCAGCTTTACACCGCGCCGTTTCAATTCGTCGATCAAATCGATAATCCCGTCGTATGGACGGGTTTTAACTAAGTAATTGAGGCTGTAAGCACCCATCATCAGTCGGTAACATTCGGCGATGTTTTCTTCGTTGCGGGACGATTCGGGCAGGGCGTTATACACAAGGTTGCGGATGCCTCTGCCGACAAAATAGCGGTAAGCGCTTATCGGATGAACGGGAAACCCCTGCCTCGCTAACACACTGTTCATCGCGTCAGCCAAATCTTCCAAAGAATTTACCAATGTGCCGTCCAAATCGAAAATTGCAGCTTTGAAGTTCATATTACTGATAATTAGTTATTTATTTCGTTTATCTAAAATTTTTTACATCCATACCTTTATTCCGCTTAGACCACCGGATTAGCGCCTTCAACCGACAAGCCGAACAATGCAAAATCGTATTTCACGGGATCGTCGGCATCCAAAGCGCGAAGGTTTGCAGTCAATTCCAAAGCCGCTTGCCAATCGGTTTGCGGTCGGGAAATCAAACCCAGACGACGTGCCGTGCGATCAACGTGTACATCGATGGGGCAGATCAAATTTCGGGGACTAATCCTCTGCCACAGGCCAAAATCCACGCCTTTGCCGTCATTTCTCACCATCCAGCGCAAGAACATATTCAAACGTTTGCAAGCCGATTTACGGGCAGGAGTAGCCACGTGCTTCCGCGTGCGAGCCGATGCATCGGGCGAATCGAAAAACCGCCGCTCGAAGTTGACGAGCGAATTTTCTATCGAAACGAAGGTTCCGTCCGTCAAAAACGCCTCTTCCAAACTGTCGGATTGCGCATAATGGCGATGAAGGAAATCCGTGAAATAGAGCAAATCGGTATCGTTGAACGTGCGGTGCTTGAAACCCAATAAGCGCCGTAAATCGTTGTCGCTACGATTTACGATAAAATCGTAAGGAGCATCGTCCATCCGCCGCGACAGCTCCAAGCATTTGGCAATGATAGTCTTGCGCTGCCCCCATGCGAGCGTCGCGGCAAAAAGACCCATGATCTCCCTGTCCTGCTTCAGTGAAAAACGGTGCGGGACAGATATGGGGTCGCTCTCGATGAAAGCGCTATTGTTGTAGTGTTCCACCTTACTATCCAAAAACGCCTTAAGGCGATGTACGTTTGCCGGCATTTATAACAAATTGGTTTTTTAATTTTTATTGCGTTTCTTCAAATCGAAGCCAAGTTGGACACCGTCGTACAAATCGGTAAGCGCGGCAAGGGCTTTTGTCGAATTGCTACCGCTGACGGCGTTCACGGTTTTCATCAAGGCCAGCAAATCATCGGCATTGAACAACAACCTCATGTTGCCGCCCGATTTTTCGATCACTCCGTTTATCTTTTCCTCCCTTTGAGAATGGGTCAGCGTTATCTGTTTCGTAGAAACATTCAGCTTATAATTGCCCGAAAGCTTGACTTCACCGAGTTTTGCGGAATACGTTTTGTCGGAATTGAACGTAAATTCGCAGGCGCCCTGTTTGATGCCGAATTTTTGCAGATAGTCACTCAATTTGCTTTCAACCTGACTGTTGACGAGGTTTCCTCCCATTTGTTTCAGAAAATTGCTCGATTTCAAGTTGCAGGCAGCCCCCTGATAATCCCAGTTCCCGGCCAAATCTTCTGCCGAAAAAGACGACGACATAAAGCCTGATAATTCGTTCAGTATATTCCTGAAAACCGATCTGGCAGACGATTGCGCTTGTGCGGGAAAAAGGGGCATGAAAAATACAAACGCGCCCAGAATAATGTTTTTTACCTGCTTCATTTTTTACAGTCTTTACCGACCGACAAAAATACGCTTATTTTTTGAGAATAGGAAGGAGGTTGGGGGTTTTTACATTGAAAATGCCAATCTTGACTGTCAAAACATTGACACATTTCAAAAATAGTTGCATCATTCAAAATAAAAGTGTAATTCTGCAGCATGATTGCAAATTTACACCAATAATGTATAAATATATGATTAACAGGGATATAGAGAAGACATTGTTTGAATTGTTGCAGAAATTTCCGGCAACATAAGCAGAAATCCAATCAAAAACGTACAAATTAATTCTGAAATATCGGCGAAAATGTGTAATTTTGCAGTCGAAAAAACGGCAAAAACGTGCAATTTATGAAAAGAGAAATTCTTAACAAATTAGAAATCTGGAAGAAATCGCCCAACCGAAAGCCACTCATCCTGACCGGTGCAAGGCAGGTCGGCAAAACTTGGGCGATACAGGAATTTGGCAGAACGCAGTTCAAAAACAC
>JAISUH010000028.1 GCA_031272205.1 Dysgonamonadaceae bacterium
ATCTCGTGAAAGGCGTTCAGCCGGAACTTGCGGGTGGCGACGGCGAATACAACAACGGCAACGGCTCGCTGATGCGCATTTTGCCGCTCGTTTTCTATTTGCGCGACAAGCCGATAGCAGAACGTTTTGATATTACGCGGCAGGTTTCGTCTATCACGCACCGGCATATTCGCTCGATTGTTGCCTGTTTTTATTATCTTGAATTTGCCCGCAAACTGTTGGAAGTAAAAGATAAATTTCACATTTATAAGGATTTACAAACCGAAATTCCTGCATTTTTGAAAAATATCGTCAGCGAAGACGAAATCGGCAAATTTTCGCGCATTTTGCAGCAAAATATTTACGAAGTTCCCGAAGACGAAATTCGCAGTTCCGGATATGTTGTTGATACTCTGGAAGCAAGTTTGTGGTGTCTGCTGACGACCGACAGTTACGAAGAATGTGTGCTGAAAGCCGTCAATCTCGGCGAAGACACCGACACAACGGCAGCCATTGCAGGCGGACTTGCTGGATTGCTTTACGGATTTGAGAATATTCCTGAAAAATGGATAACACAACTTGCAAGATATGAGGATATTCTGGATTTATGCGAACGATTGGGTAATAAATATATAACACTATGTTACAATTAGTATTAAACATTCCACATTCAAGCACTTATGTGCCGAGTGGCGTAAAGCGCAACGAGGAAATGGATGCAGCCATTCGGGAGACAACCGACTGGTTTACAGAACAACTTTTTGGCAATCACGGTTATTCAAGAATTTTGAATGCCGTCTTTCCGTACAGCCGCTGTTATTGCGACGTTGGGCGGCTGATTGACGACCCGCTTGCCGCCGAAGGTCGCGGCATTATTTATGATTTTGGTCTGGAAATCAGCACGGAAGACCGTTTCAGAAGATTGTATCTCTATAATCGGCATCTCGACACATTGCACGCGATGATTACAATGGGCAATACGTTTTTGCTCGACTGCCACAGTTTTTCGACAGCATCGGAATTTGACATCTGTCTTGGTTTCAACGACGACTGCACTCGCCCTGACAATACTGTTGTGGAAGCGGTAAAGCGATATTTTGAACATTGCGGGCTGAAAGTCGGTATCAATGAGCCGTATTCAAATGCTATAACTGTCGATTTCGTTCCAAAATCATACATTGTTTTCGACCGCTCGCCGCGCCCTTATCAAAGTATGATGATAAAAATCAATCAGCGGCTGTATTTGGATATGGCGACAAAGCAAAAGAACGCTAACTTCGAGAATATCAGGTGGATAATTCAAAGGTTATACCAAAAATTGCGGTTTAATCGGTTGAGGGAAAAGGATTTTGCCGAACTTGAATGGATTAGTGTGCCGATTATCAGGGAAGAAGCGGACAGGTATTTTGTGAAAAGCAAAGAAGGAGTTGTGGCTCAGTTGGATAAATCGGCGATAGAAGAAAATCATTTTATCATTGTCCGTCGGCACGTAAAAATCAGCGAAGCGATGTATTGGAAGTTGTTTAAACCTTGAAAAATCGTAAATTTGCAGAACTTTTTTAAGACAAAATGTAATTTATATCATTATGGATAAAACGTTTAACAACACCGAGTCTGTTCTTCCACAAAAATCTTCAAAAAACTTTATTTTTGGCTACGGTAGCCACAAACTCTTTCAGATAGAAGGGTTCGAAATAAGCCGTATCGACAAATTTCTTTTCATTGAAAAACGATTCGGCCAACGGCGCCATCGCCGAGGCTAAGGGATGTACGCCGTCGATAAAACGGGCGTTGGGATGACGGATAGCCTGCTTGCATTTTTCGGCGCCGTTCCCAAAAAACAAAATCTCGTGCGCATCAAGCCATTCGCGGTAGCTTGTTTCATCAATAATATCGGCCGAAGTGGGTTTTATTACGTTGAGCGAAAGGTCGAAAAAAGTGGCGTAAACCTCCATCCGCCGCGCATCGATCATCGGACAGAGCAAGGTGTTTTTGTTCGCTCTGTCCTGCATCGTCGAAGCCATAATCAATGGCGTTGAAATCGCAATAAGCGGAACATCAAGACCATACGCCAATCCTTTGGCTTCCGAAACGCCGATGCGCAACCCCGTGTAAGAACCTGGTCCGCTACTGACGGCCACCGCATCGACAGGCAATTGAAGACGACGCGCCTCGCCCATCATCTCGTCGGCAAAAACACCCAATAAAGCGGCATGAGACTGTCCCTTAAAATCCTCTCGGTTGGCGATAATCCGGTTTTCTTCCGATAACGCGCATGAACAAACGTTCGTAGATGTTTCGATATGTAAAATAACACTCATAAAAAGGCCGGAAAAGCAGGAATTCTTGTTCCTGCAAAAGTAACAATATATTCGGTTGGAACAAAAAAAAAGCTGCGGTAAAACCGCAGCTTTTTTAAATTTTATCTTTCGACAAGAGATCCTTAATATCTATTGCTTCTTTCGCGATTCCCGTAGCCGCCACCTCTGTTGAAGTTATTGCGGGGACGATCTCCGCCTTCGGCACGCGGGCGTGCAACTGATACGGAGAGTGTGCGACCGTCGTATTCGGCTCCATTCAATTCTTCAATAGCTCGTTGACCTTGAGCTTCGTCATCCATTTCCACAAAACCGTATCCTTTAGAACGGCGGCTGTCTCTGTCGGTGATGATTTTTGCAGAGGAAACTTCACCATATTCCTCAAATAGTTCTTTTAAATCGGCATCGCTAATTTGATAGCTTAAACCTGCAACAAAAATGTTCATGTAAAAAAATTAAAAATAATAATGTAAATAAATTTGTCTTGCAGAAGAAAGATGTAGTAGAATTTGGTTAACAATTACTTGACGTGGAAGTGAAGAAACCATATAACAAATCTGCTAAAAAAACTTTTGCACGGCGCAAAGATAGGAATAAATTTATTTTATCAAACAATTTTGGTTGTAAATTAACGAAATAATGTGAATTTTTTTCTTTTTATACCCCAATTTAGCGATAAATATCCGATTTTTCTGCGGATTAATCCGCCGTTTCGATCCCGTTTCGTTGAAGCAAGGCTTTCACCGACGGCTTTTGTCCCCGAAAACGAAGGTACAAGGTCATCGGGTCTTCCGTATTTCCTTTTTCGAGGATCTCCTTGCGGAACTTTTTCGCCGTGGCCTTATCGAAAATGCCGTTTTTTCTGAACAGGGCAAACGCATCGGCATCCAACACTTCCGCCCATTTGTAGCTGTAATATCCGGCTGCGTATCCTCCCGAAAAAATATGTCCAAACGCTGTGGAAATACAGGTTTCCGGAACAACGGGCAGCAATTGGACACGCTTCACGGCATCTTGTTCGAAACTGCGGATATCACCCCGATACGGTTCTTCGAGCGTGTGCCAAGCCATATCGAGATATCCGAAAGATAGTTGGCGCAGACAGAGGTAGCCCGCATTATAGTTGGCCGCATCGATGATTTTTTGCACGAGTGCGGCGGGCATTTTTTCACCCGTTTCGTAATGAAAAGCAAATTGATCGAGGTAGGCTTTTTGTGTCATCCAATTTTCCATGATTTGCGACGGCAGCTCCACAAAATCGCGATAAACGCTCGTTCCCGACAAGGACGGATAGACTGATTTCGCCAACATGCCGTGCAGAGCATGCCCGAACTCGTGCAAAAAAGTTTCCACTTCGTCGAAGGTGAGCAAAGCCGGTTTTATTTCGGTTGGCCGCGTGAAATTCATCACGATGGAGATGTGCGGGCGGCTGTCTTCGCCGTCTTTCACATACTGCCCTTTGTAGGAAGTCATCCACGCTCCCGATCGTTTGCCTTCACGAGGATGGAAATCGGTATAAAGGATAGACAGGTATTTGCCGTTTTCATCCAGCACATCAAAGGCTTCCACTTCGGGGTGGTAAACCGGAATGGAGGAATTTTTCACGAACATCAATCCGTACAAATCATTCGCTAAGCCAAAAACGCCTTTCTTTACATTTTCGAGTTCAAAATAAGGCCGCGTTGCCTCATCGTTCAAATCGAAACGGGCATCTTTCAACTTGTCGGAATAGTAACTCCAATCCCATGGTTGAATGTCAACAGGCCACCCCTCTTTCTCGGATGCGAATGCGTACACTTCCGACACTTCTTTTCGGGCAACGGGAGTATAGGCCTCCGCCAACTGGTCAAGCAGGTCGTAAACCGCCGTTTCGTCTTTCGCCATGCGACGTTTCAAGGCATAAGCGGCGTAATTTTTATATCCCAGCAAACGGGCGATCTGCAAGCGCAACGAGGCGATTTTTTCGACATTCTCTTTGTTGTCGAACTCGCCTCCCATCACGCTTTTGGTATTGTATGCCCTATACAGTTTTTCGCGCAAATCGCGGCGTGAAGCGTATTTCATAAACGCAACATAACTTGGCGCCGAGAGGTCGAACATCCAGCCTTCCTTCCCTTTCGATTTTGCTTTTGCGGCTGCGGCATCGATTACGCTTTGCGGAAGTCCGCCCAGATCGGACTTGTCGGTCAGCAGCATTTCAAACTTATTGGTTTCTTTCAGGTTGTTTTGCCCAAAATCGAGCGTGGCCTTGCTCAACTCCATCGATAATTTGCGGTATGTTTCTTTGTCGGCGGGCGAAAGCGTCGCCCCATTGTGTTCGAAACCCTCGTAGTATTTCTCCGCCAAACGAATTTGCTCCGGCGTAAGATTCAACAAATAGCGCGTATCATAAACCGATTTGACACGCTGAAACAGCTTCTCGTTGAGATTGATATTGTTGTTGTGTTCCGATAATTTGGGACTCAAACGTTGTGAGACGGCCATCATCTCATCGTTGCTCTCGGCGCTCAGCAGATTAAAAAACGCATTACTGACCTTATCGAGCAGCGCTCCCGAATATTCCATCGCCTCGATCGTATTTTGAAAGGTGGGCGTTTGAGAATCCGATGCAATTTTATCGATTTCCGCCTGATGATCGGCGATGGCTTTTTCAAAAGCCGGTTCGTAATGTTCGGTTTTTATCTTGTCGAAAGGGAATGAACCGTGCGGCGTATCGAAGGGTTTGAAAAACGGATTCTCATCCGAGGATGCAGTTAATATGGTTGTCATAAGTAATTATATAATCCTATTCAAAGCCACTAAATTTGTTTCTGTAATTGCTTCTTTTATGGATAAAATTTTTAATTTTTGAAAAAACAAGCCGCACAATCATTCCTGCGTGCGGCTCGTTTTCCCTGCTTTATTTAATATTCGTACTTTATTATTTTCCGCCCGGTCAATCGGTAAAAGAAATTCAATCGTTCAAAACCGGCTTATAATAAGCCATGTCTTCGATGCGGGACTGGGTAACGAAATTGTAATTTTTGATCACCTCGGTTTGTCCATAGTGGATATACACTTCGGCGCTCCGGCGGAACAGTTCGGGATTCTTATTGGCATCCAACAGCAAAAGATGTCCCATCACAATATGTCCGGCACATTCAACCAAACGGCGTGCATGAAAATCGAGATAGTCATTATCTTTTGGCGCGGTAACGATTTCGACCAATTGTTCATACATCCGGGTCATTTTCGACAATACCAGCTTCAACGATTCGAGTTCAGGCGCAATGCTCTGCGCTTCGTATTCTCTGATGCGCTGCAAATAGGTACCCGTGGTTACGTGGCGTATGGCCGCAACAACCTGCAATTGCGTCGTTCCCTCGTAAATATTGGTGATGCGTGCATCGCGATAAATGCGCTCGCAGGCATAATCTTTCATGAAACCCGACCCGCCGTGCACCTGAATGGCATCATAAGCATTCTGGTTGGCATATTCGGTCGTCATCCCTTTACCAAGTGGCGTGAAGGCATCGGCATAACGCGAGTAATATTTCAATTCATCTCGCTCTTCCGGTGTGAGTTTGCGTTCTTTCGAAATGTCTTCGAGGGCTTTGTATATATCAACGAAACGTGCCGTTTCGTAGAGTATGGCACGCGACGCATCGGCTTTGGCTCGGATGTTCGAAATAATCTCATATACCGCCGGAAATTCGATAATGGCTTTCCCGAATTGACGGCGTTCGAGAGCGTAATTATAGGCTTCGCGACAGGACGCCTCGCTGATGCCCACAGCTTGTGCCATGATGCCGAGACGGGCACCGTTCATCAAGGCCATCACGTATTTGATTAATCCCAGACGGCGCGATCCCACTAATTCCGCTTTTGCGTTTTTGAACACCAATTCACAAGTGGGCGAACCTTTTATACCCATTTTATTTTCGATGCGGCGAACAGTAACGCCGCCGGTATTTTTGTCGTAAACGAACATCGAAAGTCCGCGACCGTCCTTTGTTCCCTCTTCAGAGCGAGCCAAAACGAGGTGAATATCGGAATCGCCGTTGGTTATGAAGCGCTTAACGCCGTTCAGATACCAACAGTTTTCGGCTTCGTCGAACGTAGCGCGAAGCATCACCGATTGCAGGTCGGAACCGGCATCGGGCTCAGTCAGGTCCATCGACATGGTCGCTCCTTTTGTTACTCTGGGCAAGAATCGTGTTTTTTGGTCGTCGTCGGCAAATTCATACAAAGTTTCGGCACAATCCTGCAATCCCCAAAGATTTTCGAAACCGGCATCGGCGCGGCTGACGATATCGGCCGCCATGATGTAAGGGACAACGGGGAAATTCAGGCCGCCGTAACGCCTCGGCATCGACATACCCATCAATCCGGCCTTGCGGCAAGCGTCAAGATTCTCTTGCGTTCCGGAAGCGTACGTTACGTGACCATTGCTGACTTTCGGCCCTTCCTTATCCACGCCTTCGGCGTTGGGCGCGATAATATCGCCGCAAATCTCGCCGACAATTTCGAGCACTTTGTCGTAACTGTCCATTGCATCTTCGAAATCGATAGGCGCGTAATCGAAGGTTTCTTTGTCGGCATAATTACGTTCTTTCAACTCCACTATACGGCGCATCAACGGATGTTCCAAGTGGTGTTTGAGTTGGGGTGTATCTGTGTAAAAATTCATATTCTATATTCGATAAATCTTTATTTCATATTTTTTTTGTAATACTTAATCATCTTGGGGATTACTTTTTCCACATCTCCCGTGATCACATAGTCGGCGATGGTGTTTATCGGAGCGTTGGGATCATTGTTGATGGAGATGACCAACGAACTTTCCTGCATGCCCGCAATATGCTGTATCTGACCGGATATACCGCAAGCGATGTAGATCTTCGGGCGAACGGTAACGCCGGTCTGCCCGATCTGGCGTTCGTGCTCAGCAAATCCGGCATCGACAGCGGCACGCGAGGCGCCCACTTCTGCGCCTATGACGGCAGCAAGGTCGTACAACAGTTGGAAATTCTCTTTCGAGCCCACGCCGTAACCTCCGGAAACAATAATGGGAGCGCCTTTTATGTTCACTTTCGATTTTTCGATTTGGCGTTCGATAACCGAAACCACAAAATCTTCGTCCGAGACGAAATCTTTCACCTCGTGGCGAATGACTTCTCCTTTATAATTCGCGTCGCGAATCTCTTTTTTCATCACCCCTTCGCGAACGGTTGCCATTTGCGGACGGTGATCGGGATTGATGATCCACGCCACAATGTTTCCTCCGAATGCCGGCCGGATTTGGTACAACAGGTTTTCATACGATTCTCCGGCCTTGCGGTCTTCGTGATTGCCGATTTCGAGTTCCGTACAGTCGGCTGTCAGACCGCTTCCAAGAGACGAGGATACGCGCGGACCGAGATCGCGGCCGATGATGGTAGCTCCCATCAGGCAAATCTGGGGTTTTTCTTTTTTAAACAGGTTCACCAAAATGGATGCGTGAGGCAAGGTTGTGTATGGATACAGGCGCGGGTCGTCGAAGACGTGCAATACATCCACGCCGTAAGGCATGACTTGCTTTTCGATATCGCCAAATCCGCCGGCAGCGGCAATCGCTTCCAATTTTACGCCGAGCCGATCGGCTAATGACCGACCTTTGGTCAGCAATTCGAGGCTGACCTCGGCTGCGAGGCCTTCCTCTATTTCAAGATATACAAACAGGTTGTTCATTCTTTTTTAATTTAGTTGATGTTTAGGGTTCAGGGTTGAAAAATCTCCAAAGCGCCCTTTCCCTACACAAATTATCCAATAGTGTGGTTTTCAATTAGTTCTCTCATCAGTTCATCGATTTCGACATCGGAGTCGGAAAGCCTTTTGCTTTCTTTTGCCTGAAACACCACGTTTTCGATTTTCTTTACCTTAGTGGGCGACCCCGAAAGACCGCACTGAGCCACATCGGCGCCCACATCAGCCACGCTCCATTCCGTCAAATCAAGATACGGACGCCTGTCGTAAATCTCTATATAATCCATATCTTCCGACTGACGTTCGGTTACGGTTTTTGCATGTTTGTACTTTTGCAGCAGTTTCGCGTTACGCGGTCGGCAAGTGCGAGCCGATCCATTAACGGTTATCACCGCCGGAAGCGGGCTTTCCACAATTTCCACCCCGTTTTCGAGACGGCGTTTCACCCTGATTTTACCCTCTTCGATATGTTCGATGTTTTCGGTATATGTGATTTGCGGGATACCCAGTTTTTCCGCCACTTGCGGGCCAACCTGCGCCGTATCGCCATCAATAGCCTGACGGCCTGAGATAATCAGGTCGAAATCCTTCATTTTACGCACCGCCATCGACAAGGCATAGGACGTAGCCAAAGTATCGGCGCCGGCAAAAGCGCGGTCGGTCAGCAGCACGCCATCGTCGGCTCCGCGAAACAAACCTTCGCGCAGGATATCGGCTGCACGACCGGGGCCCATGGTCAATAACGTGATTTTCGAACCGGGAAAGCGCTCTTTTATCCCCAGAGCCTGCTCCAAGGCATTCAAATCTTCGGGATTGAAAATGGCAGGCAATGCAGCGCGGTTAACGGTTCCGTCGGCTTTCATCGCATCCTTACCCACATTGCGCGTGTCAGGCACCTGTTTGGCCAAAACAATAATATTCAATGTCATATTTCTGATAAGTTTAAATATTCTTTTTGTAATCGGCAAATGTACAAAAAATCTCCGTACAATCTTCCAAAAAACGATTTTATATCTTTTTATACCAAGAGAAACGAAAAAATATCGTATTTTTGCAGCGGATTTTTAGGTTAAAAGATTCAGATATTCAAACATTATAAAAAAATCAAATTAACATGAGAATTGTAAGTATTTTTGGACGTGAAATTTTGGATTCAAGAGGCAATCCTACCGTAGAAGTAGATGTGTTAACAGAATCAGGCGCTTTCGGCCGTGCAGCCGTTCCTTCGGGCGCATCCACGGGTGAAAACGAAGCCTTGGAACTTCGAGACGGCGATAAAAAACGTTACGGCGGAAAGGGCGTAGCGAAAGCTGTAGCCAACATCAACGACGTTATCGCTCCGGCTCTGCTCGGAACAAGCGTATTGGAACAACGTAAAATCGACGCTAAACTGCTGGATCTCGATGGAACGAAAACAAAATCGAACCTCGGCGCTAACGCGCTCCTTGGCGTATCGTTAGCCGTAGCCAAAGCCGGCGCGGATTATCTTGGGGTGCCTTTGTATCGCTATATCGGCGGAACGAACACCTACACGTTGCCCGTTCCGATGATGAACATCATCAACGGCGGTTCACATTCCGATGCTCCCATCGCATTTCAGGAATTTATGATTCGTCCGGTTGGCGCACCTTCTTTCAAAGAAGCATTGCGTTACGGAGCCGAAGTATTCCACGCATTGAAGAAAGTGCTTCACGACAAAGGGTTGAGCACTGCTGTTGGCGACGAAGGAGGTTTCGCTCCCAATCTTGCCGGAGGTACCGAAGAAGCTCTCGAATCTATCCTTACCGCCATCAAAAACGCCGGATACGAACCGGGGAAAGATGTAAAAATCGGTTTGGACTGCGCATCTTCCGAATTTTACAAAGACGGTATTTACGACTATACCAAATTTGAAGGCGCAAGCGGTAAAAAGCGCAATTCTGCCGAACAATCCGCTTATCTTGAAGAACTTATCACCAAATACCCGATTGATTCTATCGAAGACGGTATGAGCGAAAACGACTGGGACGGCTGGAAACTGCTGACCGACAAAATCGGCGACAAATGCCAGTTGGTGGGCGATGATTTGTTTGTAACCAACGTTGAGTTCCTGAAAAAAGGCATCGAACTGGGTTGCGGCAACTCCATCCTGATTAAGGTAAACCAAATCGGTACACTTTCCGAAACCTTGGATGCTATTGAAATGGCTCACCGTGCAGGTTATACTTCGGTAACGTCTCACCGCTCAGGTGAAACTGAAGACGCAACTATTGCCGACATCGCTGTGGCTACCAACTCCGGTCAGATTAAAACCGGTTCGTTGAGCCGTTCCGACCGTATGGCCAAATACAACCAATTGCTCCGTATCGAGGAAGAACTGGGCGACAGAGCCGTTTACGGTTATAAACAAGTGAAAAAACTGAAATAACCCATGAAAATTCACTTCGAACAATAAAAAAACCGCCTCGCAATGAGGCGGTTTTTTTATTGTTCGCGACTGCAAACAGAGTATCATTTGCGACTGCGCACCTGCATCACAACGGGACCGAGTAGCCCGCTCTCACGCAGCTCCTTGTTTTTATCGGGGCCGGAGATAACCCATGTTTTGCGCTCATTTTCAGGCTGATTGGCGTCATAAACGAGGCGATTGAACCATGTGCCGGTAACTTCAATCTGCAGCCTGTTCTCGCCGCTGCGAAGCGCCTCACTTACGTCAAGTTGATAGGGCGGCGTCCATAAAGTTCTCAATTTCCGACCATTGAGCGTAACGGAAGCAATCATCTCTACCCGCCCTAAGTCAAGCATATATGTAGCGTCGCTTTGCAGTTGTCCGGCGTCGAAAGTCGTTGTGTATGTTACTGTTCCGGAGAAGGCTTTGCCTTCGGGCGTGAGATCGAGGTCTTTCCATGCTTTCAAAGCGCTGACTTCCAATTTTTCCGGCACTCCCCAACCGTCGGGGAACGACAATGTCCATGCAGAACGGATTTCTTGCGCAGAAACAGATTTCTTTGGCGCCGCGTTTTTGACGCCTGTGCTGTGAGCTTCTTTGCGGAAAACGACAAAACACGAACCCGCTCTTTCGAGGTCAAAACGAATGGCTGAATAACCCTGTTTTGCATAAACCACATCTGCTTTGGTGATTTCGCCGCTTACGGGGTCCCAAATCTCTGCAAAGCCGGTGTTGTTGAACGTCATCATCCCATTGAAACCTTTGCCGTAGGGCGCCGATACAAAGTACCAGTCGGCATTGTCGGTTTGCCGGTGCAGCCACAGCGCGTCGCCGCCCGTTACATCCGCCTTAATATCAAGATAATTCAGTGCGTCGCCTATTTCAAAGCCTGACAGCGCCTGACCCTTGCCCACACTGCGCACAGATGGCGATAACTTGTCGCCCCATAACTCGCTGACAGCCTTATCGAAGCGTTGCTGCGCCCTGTCGCCGCCCGTCAGCGTTGCTATGCTTGTCGGCGCATTACCGACTATCACTGCTCCGTCGCGCACTAAGGCGACAAGTTTTTCCAGCGTCTCCGGCAGCATACGCTCGTTGTCCGGCAGCCATAAAACGCTGTAACACAATCCTTCAGGCGTAACGATTTTGCCGTCGCGCACCGACAAACGGTTCAACAGAACGTCGGAATTGCAATAGTCGTACTTATATCCTTTGATTTCAATCTTTTGGTCGGGTTTATGGTTGATTTCATCGCCAAGATACCACAACACATCCGAAACAGGTTTTCCTCTCTCTAACAGATAATTAAGGCGCGACAGACAGGCTGTAAATTCCGGCATATAGCGCCACCACGTCTGTCCGCGCAGGAAGGGCGTGCCTATATCCGAACCAAAGGACGTGCCGGGCGGCAACCAATCGGTACGCGGATTATGCGTATAAGTATGGAAAACGAGGTGTGTAACGCCTTCGGCAAAGTTCAGATTGGCAACCTCTTTCAGCATACTCCAATGCTCGTCCCAAGTGAGCGCGAACGAAGTGAAGGCTTCTGCCGCTACGCGCGGCTTACCGTATATGCGGGAGGCGGAGGCGGTGGGCTTAATCGGTTTGAAATTTATAGAGCCTACATAATTATCAGAGTGAGGCTGCCAAAATTCCGCCATTGGCACATCGGCATGCTTATAATATTCCATTATATCAGCGGGAAAAATATCGCCGGCAGCCGTTTCATACTGTATATCCAGTCCGTTTTCGGAGGCTAATTTCGCCATACCGCCATAGAACTTATTGGCAAACAAATCGCCGATCGTACGTCGCCAATCAAGCAAAAATCGAGTACTTTCTTCATGGTTATCAACAACATATCCAAAAACAGCCGGAAGTCTTCGTTTTAGATCGTATCCGTTATGTTCTGTGAAGATTTTATCCATTCCATCAGTCCATGTCTGAGTCGAACATTCCCAACTGTCGAGTAACATTCCATTGAGTAATCCGCCATTAAGAACGCCATCGGCAAGACGGCCTATATATCCTGCAAAATGTGCTTCCGGCCCGGCAGATGAAAGTTTGTCACACTCCCACCCTGTCCCTTCCGGTGGCGCCGGTGCATTTTTACGTCCGGCATTAACATGTCCAATTCGCAATATTGTCCAAGGTCCTTTGGGCGCTTTCCAGTGTAAACGACCATCTTTATCTGTAAACTCTGAAATATCAATTATTTTATCTAAAGCAATAAAAGCTTTTGGCGATTGTCGCGGATGTTCGCCTTCCCTTACAATACTTCTAAGCGTCCATCCTGCCTCTGATTCCCAGTTGTTCTTTCGGGCAGCTGAAAGCAATCTCAGCGATGAAATGCTCATTTCATGCCTGTTTTCAATAGTTATGAGGTATTTTGATATGCCTGCTTCCTCATCGCAGGCAAGTGAAATCGGACGATCATCTTGCCAACTGGCCTGAGGCATCTGCATATTTACGATATCTATTGTATTACCATTGGGCTTTATTGCTTTTACCTTAACTGTTATTCCGGGCTCGTAACACCATGCATGTATGAAGCCGTTTATGCTTGAAAATTCGACTGTCCGTAAAGTTACCGGTTTGTCGAAAATTACTTCAACAGTATGCTTATCTCCTGCGGCAACAGGTGGTAATTTTATAGATGTTTTAGTTTCACCGGAAATAAATTCTTTCCAATCAAAGTTTATATCACTATGAACTGACACAGGTTTAAGTCTTTCGTCTGTATCATCAAGCGGAGTAGGGAAAGCGAGCACAGTAATATCCTGATAATTACGCCATTCTTCGCTACTTGGTTGTGGAAAAGGAAGAACTATACTTGTATTTTTAGTACCAACTTCACTTTGAGTTTTTCCATCACTAAGAAGGTCTGTTCTACTCATAACCAGTTGCCTCATAGCATTTTCCGGCTTTATCCACGGACCACCCGACATGGCCCATCCGGGGCAGTTCTGCATTGTGAAACGCAGTCCCAGACGGCGGCTTTCTTCGGCGGTGAATTGCACCAAGTCGTCCCATGTCTCGCTCAAGCAGGTTATCTGTGTATCCACGCCGGGCCATTTGCCGCCAAACTGACCATGAAACAGTTGGATACCCGACAAGCCCGCTCCGGCGATGGCTTCGAGGTCGGCAGTAATGCCGGGGCGAGCCACGTTGCCACCGATGAAATGAAACCATGTCTCCGGATGATACACCGGCGAGGGCGAGCGGAACA
This sequence comes from Dysgonamonadaceae bacterium, assembly GCA_031272205.1. Lineage (GTDB taxonomy): Bacteria > Bacteroidota > Bacteroidia > Bacteroidales > Dysgonomonadaceae > JAISUH01. The sequence goes on from JAISUH010000028.1 coordinate 13,679, forward strand.
TCTCGCAGTCATAGTCGCCAAAAGGGCGGTTAAGTTCCTGCTGCGCAGGAATTATAGGCGGTTGAGCAGACAGGGTAACAAACGAAACAACAGCGATAAAAATAAGGGATGCAATAATTCGGTTCATCTTCATTTGTATTAATATGTGTTGTTTACGGTACTATAATATCATCGGGCTGTACTTCTTTTATAATGCCTTTTTTGCCGTTAGCATGATATTCAATCTGCTTCGGTTCGTTTGTAATATTTATGATTTTCAACACCTTACCTCCATAGTCCGTTACAACACGTAAGCCGTTCGAAACGTTGAAAATTTCTTTCCCATTAAAGAACCCTTTTGCAGAGCCGTTTTCGGAAACGATTTTATAATCATCGCCGCCCCAGTGTTGGGTGTAGGTATATGTTTTACCGAGACATCCCCACCAGATTTCATCTTCCTGAACATGAATGCCGTAGAGACGGGAAATGTATTCGAGGACGCTGAGGGCGGTCGGCCCGTAATCGCGCCGCCAGTCCACCGTTCCAAACTCGCCGGTGAAAGGGTCGAACTGCTGGCTGAAAAAGTTTTTCTGGCCGACATTGTCTAACAGTTTTTCGCCGAGCGCTGTAATAATGGAATAATAGCCATAGTTTTCGAGGGCGTGGATGGCGCGTTGATAGGTCAATCCCATCGGTGGGCCACCCCAGTCGTTGTCCACACCGTTGCGAAAAATGGGGTCGTTGACCGCGATTGAGGGCAGAGGGAAAGGCGTCCAAAATTCATCGGGATTGAGCAGATGCTCCTGCACAAAGCGATCAGCCATTTCTTGCGTAAGCGCATTGTGATACATCAGTCGCAGATTGTTATGAACGAGCGTCGGCATTGTGCGGTTTTCACGATCGCGGTCGAAACAGGCGCCTCGACTTTCGTCCCAGAGATAGTCTATAATCTTATCCTGCACGGCTTTAGCCTTTTCCCGTAATTCTTTTTCCTTGCCCAAGCCGAGCAGTTCCGAGATGCGAGCCATAGTCATCCGCATATCGTACGAGTTGGCCATATAATCCATTGATTCTACGGGAAATACGGGGTCATCCGGTGGCGTTTCTCCTATCCATCCGCCTGAGTTGAGTTGAGTACCGGCGAAGCGCAACGAATTGTCTTCTCCGGTATCCCAAACGCACCATGTTTCAAGGCAACCGTCGCCGTCGGAATCGCGGTAACGCCAGCGGTATTCGTCGAAACGTTCAAAAGCATCGTAAACTTTTTGCAGAAAAGCCTTATCGCGCTTTTTGTTCCAATAATACATATTGAGCGCCGGAAAAGGAAAATAAATGTCGCCCATACAAGTCCAGACGGCGTGCGGCTTGTCGTTTTCAAAGCCCACCAGCCCGGGCATACGCCCGTTTTCATGCTGAAATTCAATAAGATAAAGCATATTATTCATACCCGGCGTGATGTTGCGCTTGGCATACATCTCGCCACCCATCGGCTGGGTCTCAATCCACACGCCGTTGTAGCCGCCGCCCTCAATGAGGACGTTGCGACCCGCAAAGTTACGAATATTGCCTGCGCAGACCTTTTCGGCGGCACGATAGAGGTTGAGCAAAAAAGTGTCGGTAGTTTCAAACTCGACGCCGGTTTTGACGTAGCCTTCTTCGTTCAAAACCGGATCGTCAGTTTTCGGTTGGCATTGAACTAAGGTCAAAAAGAACAACGGAAGAGCGAGCAGCGACATCCGGATAAATTTAATTTGGTTCATACTGTTGTTTTTAGATTCGGACATATATTCTTCTATTTTAGATTAAAAAAATTCTTGTTTTACTTTTTAAAAATTATTCTCTATTAATAATCGTCCATTTTATTGTTGAAAATAAATCTTCTTTATCAGCACAGTAGCGCTTTTATTAATATGGTGATTTACAATTTTTTGTTCACTTTTTTCAAGGGCGGCGTATTTGCCTGAATTTTCTTTTAGGAAGTCATCCAAAACATCTTTGCTCAGCAAACCGATCAGCTTGCCTGTGTCGTGCGGAACGCTGATTTCGCCGATTTTGCTCACCACATTGTTCAGACGATTTTCGGTAACGTAACGTTCGACTTCGGGCAAAAGGGCTTTCAGCGTGTCGCTGTAAGTCGGCTCTACAAAGGCTTTTGGCGCCCGTTTTCTCACCGCCTTTTTCTCGGCAAAACGTGCGTTTTTGCTTTTGAGCAGCACGCGCGAGCCGTTCCGCAAATACAGCGGTTCAGCAGGACGAATGACGATTCCCTCACAAATATTGTCGTCAATCGGCGGCAGAAATAATTTTTTATAAATAGTTGAATAAAAAGCATTTGGTTGTTGCAAACATTCTTCTAAGGTACCCGAAAAAAGCGTTTCGGCATAAATAAATTTGCCGTTTTCAAAAAAACGGTTTGTTTCTTCAACAGGCAAAAAACGCCCCGTTTCGCCGTTGGAAATGTAGAGGTCGAAGCCGTAAAACTCGTGTTCAGGGCAGTAGAAAACGCCTTTTTGGATAATGGAAATTTTGTGGTTGTTTTTCACCTCTTTATGCGGGTACGTGCCGCCAAACATTTCGCCGAAAACAATAAGCGTTTGTAAATCATTGTATTTAGCTTTTACGCTTTTGTACAAATTCAGCACTTTTTCGCGATAACGTTCTATAAGTTCCTCGTAATCGTAGAACTTTTCATTAGCCTCTACAACTCCGGTGCGTTTGGCAAAATCAATTTTTTCGCCGTCGGTGAGAAAACTTACATTTGAACCGTGAACTTTCTCTTGCACTACAAATATCTGATTATAAGGTATTTGTTCTTTTATTTTTCCAACAAAATCTTTATCGAAAGTATTTTCAATCGAACTGTATTTTTTAAATTGTAACATAATAAGATCATTTTTTTTGTAAAGATACCATTTTTTTGGGGCATTTCGATATCCAACTTCTTAGTTCTATAGAAATTTCATCTTGTTTCGCGACAAATTTTGGTCATCCGCCCAAAAATTTATTTCTTTGCAAGATATTTTATATCACATCAAATGAATACGATTCGTTTTTGGTTTCACAATTCCCGTCCGCAGGCGCTTCCGCAAAGTATGTTGCCCGCTCTGCTGGCGCTCTGTTTGGCCTCGGCGGCCGACGGTTTTTCGCTGTGGCTCGGTCTATTGGCCGTCGTCGGGGTATTTTTCGGACATCTCGGCCTCAACCTTTTCGACGATTACTTCGATTATGTTAAAAAGAAACAGGACTATCGCGAGGCGATGGTTCACGAGGGTTTTCGCGCCCGCATCAGTAA
>JAISUH010000051.1 GCA_031272205.1 Dysgonamonadaceae bacterium
TTGCATGTCGGGATATAAGAAAGGGTCATGCAAATCGTTCAGCGACGGATTGAGATATCGCTGCACGGCATCGTCGTCCTGAATGCCGCGCTGCACCATCAGGAGGCAGAGGGCGGGACTGAGGCCGAATCGGTTCGCAAGTTCGTCGCGTTTAAGTAACTGTGCTTGTGTCGGTGGCTGGTAATTCCATTTGCCTGTCATTATCTTAATAAATTATACGTCTATATTTGCGTACGTCGCGTTTTCTTCGATAAACTCGCGGCGTGGAGCGACTTCTTCGCCCATCAGCATTGAGAACACGTTATCGGCGTTGGCGGCGTTGTCGATTGTTACCTGACGGAGGGTACGACCGTCGGGGCTCATCGTGGTTGACCAGAGTTGTTCGGCGTTCATTTCACCAAGACCTTTGTAGCGCTGCGTAGTGCAGGCGCCCTCGTTTCCGTCGGCGAAACGGTCGATAAACGACTGACGCTGTTGGTCGGTCCAGCAATATTCTTCCTGTTTGCCTTTGCGCATAAGGTAGAGTGGGGGAGTGGCGATGTAAATATATCCGTTTTCGATCATCGGGCGCATGTGGCGGAAGAAGAAGGTCAGAATAAGCGTTGCGATATGAGCGCCATCGACGTCGGCATCGGTCATAATAACGACTTTGTGATAACGCAACTTACTCATATTCAATTCTTTGCTGTCTTCTTCGGTACCTATTGTAACTCCGAGCGCTGTGTAGATATTGCGAATTTCTTCCGATTCGAGCACTTTGTGGTGCATTGCTTTTTCGACGTTGAGGATTTTACCGCGCAGGGGGAGTATTGCCTGAAAAGCGCGGTCGCGTCCCTGTTTGGCGGTGCCGCCTGCCGAGTCTCCCTCGACGAGGAAGAGTTCGCATTTTTCGGGGTCGCGGTCGGAGCAGTCGGCAAGTTTACCCGGAAGTCCGCCGCCGGAGAGGGGCGATTTGCGCTGCACCATTTCGCGGGCTTTGCGGGCTGCCTGACGTGCTGTTGCGGCAAGGATAACTTTTTCGACAATCGTTTTTGCTTCTCTCGGATGTTCTTCGAGATAGGTGCCAAGCGCTTCGCCGACAGCCATTTCGACGGTACCTTTGATGTCGTCGTTGCCGAGTTTGGTTTTTGTCTGTCCTTCAAACTGCGGCTCTGCCACCATTACCGAGATAACTGCCGTCAGGCCTTCTCGGAAGTCGTCGCCGGTAATTTCAACTTTTGCTTTTTCGAGCAGTTTGTTGTCGTCGGCGTATTTTTTCAATGTGCGCGTCAATCCGGTGCGGAAACCGGTAACGTGCGTTCCGCCCTCTATCGTATTGATATTGTTGACATAAGAGTAAACGTTTTCGTTGTAGGAGGTGTTGTAGGTCATCGCCACTTCCACCGGCACGCCTTTTTTCTCCGTGTTGATGTGGATCACGTCGGGGATAAGCGGTTCCTTGTTTGCGTCGATAAATTTTACAAATTCGTTCAGTCCTTCTTCCGAAAAGAAAATTTCGGATTTGAACGAGCCGTCTTCTTTCAGAATACGTTTGTCGGTCAGTTGCAGGCGCACTCCGGCATTGAGATATGCGAGTTCGCGGAGGCGTTTGGCAAGGATGTCGTATTTGTATTCGGTTGTGATAAAGATACTTGCATCGGGACGGAAGGTGATGATTGTACCTGTTTTTTCGGCAAGGCCTGCTTCGCGAATATCGGCAAGCGGTTTACCTTCGGAATATTCCTGAACATAGATTTTGCCGTTTCGGTGCACTTCGGCTTTGAGGTAAGTCGAGAGCGCGTTGACGCACGAAACGCCGACGCCGTGAAGTCCTCCCGATACCTTATACGAGTCTTTATCGAATTTTCCGCCGGCGTGGAGCACGGTCAGCACCACTTCGAGGGCTGATTTCTGTTCTTTTTCGTGGAAATCCACCGGGATACCGCGTCCATCGTCGGTTACGGTGATTGAGCCGTCTTCGTTGATGGCAACTTCGATGTGTGAGCAGTATCCTGCAAGGGCTTCGTCGATAGAGTTATCAACTACCTCATATACAAGATGATGTAAACCTTTTTCGCTTACGTCGCCGATATACATAGCCGGGCGTTTGCGCACGGCTTCAAGTCCTTCGAGCACTTGGATATTTTGTGCGATATAATCTTCACTTGCCGATTTTTTTTCTTCGTCAGTCATTTCTTTTGTATAATTTTATTTATAGTTATTATTCAACAAATATACGCATAATTTGGGAAATAAGCAACTGTATTTTGGTTTTTATTCGGCAGGAAAAATGCGTATTTCAAAAGTTATGGGGATGGCCTTTTTGTACATTGCCAATACGCCGCAATATTTGTCGAACGACAGTTTTACGGCTTTCTCTATCTTTTCCGTCGGCAAGTTTGCACCGCCAAATTCGTAAATCACTTTCATTGAAGTGTATTGCTTCGGGTTTTCGTCCGAAACGGGAGCTTCGATGCGGATGTCGAAATGTTTGAAATCGACCTGCATCTTCCGCAAGATCGAGACTACGTCGAAGCCCGAACATCCGGCGGCGGCAACCAGCAACAGTTTTTTGGGGCGTGGACCCGCATCTTCTCCTCCCGATTCCTGCGCCAAATCGAGGGTTATGATATGCCCATCGACATCGGTATCGAATACGGAACCTTCTCTCCACACGGTTTTAATGGAATGAATGGCCATTTTGCATTAAAATTGTATTTGTATTTCAACATTCAAAAGAATGATCCTGTAATAAACAATTTGAAAGCACGAAGGTTCGAAAACGCGAAAACGCGAAGGGGCGAAAGGGGTGCAAAAACATTGTAAGTTTCCGAAAACTTGGAAAGTTTTTGGAACGAAAGTTTGAATGTGCTTTCGTTTTGCTACATTTGTAAAAAAATTCAGAGCATGATAGATAACGATGCAACTGTACTCCTTATTTACACGGGAGGAACGATAGGAATGGCCGAAAATCCTGAAACGGGATCTTTGGAACCTTTCAAATTCACACACTTGCGTTCCAATGTGCCGGAGATGCAGCGCTTGAAGTTCAATATCGAAACGTATTTGTTCGATCCTCCCTTAGATTCTTCCGAAATGACGCCCGACAAATGGAAAGAGATTGTGAAGGTCATCGAAAACGGCTACGGGCGCTACGATGGGTTTGTTGTTCTCCACGGAACCGACACTATGTCGTTTACTGCCTCGGCGCTTAGTTTTATGATGAAAAACCTGACCAAGCCTGTTATCTTTACCGGTTCGCAGTTGCCCATCGGGAAATTGAGGACGGACGGCAAAGAGAATCTGATCACGGCCTTGGAAATAGCGGCCGATAAAGACGAACAGGGGCATCCCCTCGCTCCCGAAGTCTGCATTTATTTTCAGAATTACCTGCTGCGGGGAAACCGCACCACCAAGATAAATGCCGATAATTTCAATGCCTTTAATAGCGGCAACTATCCCCCGATGGCGGAGGCGGGCATAAAAATCCGCTACGACCGGCCGACCATCATCACCCCCGATTACAGCAAACCCGTAACCTTTTATTATGAGCTCGACTGCAACGTGGCGGTGCTGAAACTTTTCCCCGGCATACAGAAAGAGGCGATTGAGGCTGTTTTTGATATTCCCAACCTGAAAGGCGTCGTGCTGGAGACCTACGGTTCGGGAAACGCTTTGCGCGATGACTGGTTTATCGCCTGCCTGAAACACGCTATCGACAAGGGCATCCTCATCGTAAACATTTCGCAATGTTTTTACGGCAGCGTGGAAATGATGCGCTACGAAACCGGCCGACAGTTGGCTCATATCGGCGTGGTGAGCGGGTATGACATCACCACGGAGGCCGCTATCGGCAAACTGATGGTGCTGTTTGGTGAAGGATTGCCGACAGCCGAAGTAAACCGCTTGATGCAAAAGCCATTGAGAGGTGAATTAACGGTGAGGTGATTGATGTATGAAATCATTCCGGATCTTCGTGTTCTGTGCCTCGAAATTTGTAACATGCAAGGCTTAAACATTTTTAACGGCAAAAAGAGCCGAAACCGATTTAACATATCTATTTTTGTATCTCGAAAAAAACAAGACGACCAACATTAATCATCAATAATATGAGTCAAGTAGTTGATATAAAAGAATTAAACGAGAAGATTGAGCAAAAAAGCGCTTTTCTTCAAACCATCATCACGGGGATGGACCGGGTTATCGTGGGACAGAGGCACCTTGTGGAGTCGCTTCTTATCGGACTGCTGTCCGACGGGCATATCCTGCTCGAAGGGGTACCCGGATTGGCTAAAACATTGGCCATAAAAACGTTGGCGCAACTTATTGACGCCGATTACAGCCGCATTCAGTTTACGCCCGATCTGTTGCCTGCCGACGTGGTGGGCACCATGATTTACAGTCAGCGCAACGAAGAGTTTGTGGTGAAACACGGGCCTATTTTTGCTAACTTCGTTTTGGCAGACGAAATAAACCGCGCCCCGGCAAAGGTGCAGAGCGCATTGCTCGAAGCGATGCAGGAGCGTCAGGTAACGATCGGCGAGCAAACCTATAAGTTGCCCAGTCCGTTTTTGGTAATGGCCACGCAAAATCCCATCGAGCAGGAAGGCACCTATCCGCTTCCCGAAGCGCAGGTTGACCGTTTCATGCTCAAAGTGGTGATCAACTATCCGACAAAAGAAGAGGAACAAAAAATCATCAATCAGAATATTTTCGATCCGGTTTCTATCGATAAACCGGTGGTTTCCACCACCGAAATCCTCGACGCACGCAAAGTGGTGAAAGAGGTGTATATCGATGAAAAAATCGGACGTTATATTGTGGATATCGTATTTGCAACCCGCTTCCCCGAACAGTACGGACTGTCGTCGTTGAAAGAAATGATAGGCTTCGGCGCATCGCCCCGTGCATCCATCAATCTTGCGTTGGCCGCCCGTACATACGCCTTCATCAAGCGCCGCGGTTACGTGATTCCCGAAGACATCCGCACGGTATGCCACGACGTGTTGCGGCACCGTATCGGATTGACTTACGAGGCTGAGGCCAACAATAAGACGACGGAAGAGATTATCAGCGAGATTCTGAACAAGATCGAAGTGCCGTAAATGAGCTATTGCCAATTTGTTAGCTGTGTTTACGGATCGTTTTTTGAAACGGAGGATAAATGGATACGACCGAATTATTAAAAAAGGTTCGACAGATAGAGATTAAAGCGCGTGGCTTGTCCCGAAATATTTTTGCGGGACAATATCATTCGGCGTTTAAAGGACGCGGAATGGCTTTCTCGGAAGTACGCGAATACCAGTACGGAGACGATATGCGCGACATCGATTGGAACGTAACGGCTCGCTACAACCGCCCATACGTGAAAATCTTCGAAGAAGAACGCGAATTGACGGTGATGTTGCTCATCGACGTATCGGAGAGTCTCTCTTTCGGGTCATCGACGACGATCAAACGCGATCGGCTTGCTGAAATCGCCGCCACGCTTGCTTTCTCGGCCATACAGAACAACGATAAAATCGGTGTGATTTTCTTTTCCGACAAGATTGAAAAATTTATCCCCCCGCAAAAAGGCAAAAAACACATCCTTTTCATTATCCGCGAAATACTTGGTTTTGAGCCTCAAAGCAGAGGAACAGACATCAATATGGCCCTGCGGTACATGACCAATGCCATCAAGAAACGTTGTACGGCTTTCTTGATTTCCGATTTCATCGACGGGCACGATTACAAACAGGCCTTGCGCATTGCCAACCGCAAGCACGACGTGGTGGCCATTCAGGTATATGACATGCTGGGGACGGAATTGAAATCGGTCGGCTTGATGAAAGTGTTGGATCCCGAATCGGGCAAAACGATGTGGATAGACACTTCGTCGAAAAAAATACGCGGCGAATACCGCAATTGGTGGAACAGGCGACAGGCGGAGATGGATAATGCATTTAAGCAGAGCCGGGTGGACAGCATCTCGGTTTCTACGGATGACGATTACGTGAAATCCTTATTGCAGTTGTTCCAACATCGCGGTTAAAAAACATATAGCAAAGCAGTGAATAGAGTAAAAAACCATATAATCCGTGAAATCGGCAGGAAAACGATTCTGATAGCCATTTTTTGTTTGCTGGCAGCATCGGGTGCGCAGGCGCAAAAAGCGTCGGTGCAGGCAAGCGTTGAACCGGCCGAGATACTTATTGGCGAGCAGGCGATCATCAATCTGAAAATCATTGCGCCCAAAGACAAGGTCGTTCTTTTTCCGATATACGAATCGCAAATTATACCGGGATTGGAGGTGCTTGCCATGCCGAAGCCCGACACGATAGTCGAGAACAACGTGATGACGCTGAATGTGAAATATCTTGTAACGTCCTTCGATTCTACCTTGTATCACATACCGGCTATTCCCGTTTACGACGGGACGGATACCATCTATTCCAACTCTTTCGGGTTGAAGGTTACTTCCCCTGCGTTGAAAGATTCTACGTTAGCCTATCTCGAAAAAATGAATACGGGACAGACCGATTCCATTGACTTCAACCAGTTGCAGCTCAACGATATAAAGCCGATACGGAAACCGCCCTTTGTCATTACCGACTACCTGTGGGTATTGTGGATTTTTCTCGGTATCTTGTTGTTGTTGCTGATTACAGGCTTTACAGTTTACCTTGTGCTCCGAAAGAAGAACAAAGGCTATTTCTTCACTCCTCCCGTGGTGCTTCCGCCGCATGTTAGGGCTATTCAGGCATTGGACAAGCTCAAAGAGGAGAAAATATGGATGCAGGGTCGCGAAAAAGAGTTTTACACGAAAGTTACCGATATCCTCCGCCAATACATCTTCGACCGTTACCGCATCAATGCGATGGAGATGACGTCGGGCGAGATATTGAACGAAATCCGCAAGGAGACGGATGTCGCTTCGGTTTACGAAAATCTGAAACAGATTCTGTCGGTTTCCGATTTGGTGAAGTTTGCGAAATACAAACCTTTTACCGATGAAAACGACCTGAGCATGATGAATGCCTATTTCTTCGTGAACCAAACGCGCGAACCCGACCCGGTTCCGAAAAAGGACGAGGCGGTAAGCGCGGAACAGGAATCGGATCAAGAACAAAATTCCACAAATTGAAGCTGTCGAAAAAGTAAAAAAAATGATGCAATTTGCAAACCCGAAATATTTGTACCTTCTGCTGTTACTCATACCGCTCATTGCGTGGTATGTGATCCGGCTGTCAAAGATGCAGGCTTCGTTTAAGCTTGCAAGTACCGGCGCGTTTAAGGACACGAGGCGAAGTTTTAAAGTGTATATGCGTCACCTGCCTTTTGCTTTGCGCTGCATGGCTATCGCGCTGGTTATCATCGTGCTTGCCCGTCCGCAAGCAGTAAACAGTTGGGAAGAGTCGGAAACGCAGGGTATCGATATTGCGTTGGCCTTAGACGTTTCCGGTTCCATGCTGGCGCAGGACTTACAGCCCGACCGCTTGGAAGCGGCAAAAAAAGTCGCTTCGGAATTTATTACCGACCGTCCAAACGACAGGATAGGGCTGGTCATTTTTGCCGGGGAAAGTTTCACGCAGTGTCCGCTGACAAGCGACCATCGCGTCTTATTGAACCTGCTGCAAGAAGTTAAATTCGGCATGATAGATGATGGTACCGCTATTGGACTGGGTTTGGCGAATGCCGTGAACCGGCTGAAAGACAGTGATTCGAAATCGAAAGTTGTCATCCTGCTTACCGACGGCACCAACAACCGGGGACAGATTGCTCCGCTCACGGCGGCCGATCTGGCACATTCCTACGGGATAAGGGTTTACACCATTGGAGTGGGGACGAAGGGTATGGCTCCGACACCCGTACAGACGCCTTTCGGCGTTCGCGTGCAAAACGTGCCGGTGGATATCGACGAAAAAACGCTGACGGAGATCGCATCGATAACCGGAGGCCAATATTTCCGCGCCGAGGGTAACGAGGCGCTGCGAAACATCTATCACGAGATAGACGAAATGGAAAAATACCTCATCAGCGTGCAAAACGTTACCCGCCGAGAGGAGTTGTTCCTCCCGTATGCCTTGTTGGCGCTGGGATTGGTTTTGCTCGAACTGATATTGAAGCGCACATGGTTGCGTACCATTCCTTAATCTGTAAATAAACAAGAAAACAAAAACAAGAGAAAAATAAATGTTTAGATTCGAAAATCCCGAATTTCTCTACCTGTTTATCGCCATGCCGTTTTTGGTGGCGTTATACATCTGGCTGAACATACGGAAGCGGAGCGCCGTAAAAAAACTGGGTACGCTCTCCACGCTGAAGCTGATGATGCCCGAATTGTCGCTGAAACGCTCTTACCTGAAATTTTGGCTGCTTTTTGCAGCTTTATGTTCGGGAATCTTCATGATTGCCCGCCCGCAATTCGGGACAAAAGTTGAAACGGTGGAAAAGAAAGGGATAGAATTGGTGATAGCGATGGACGTATCCAACTCCATGCTGGCGCGGGATGTAAAACCCGATCGATTGGCGCGTGCAAAACAAATACTTACGCGCATTATTGATGTGCGTAAGGAAGATAAAGTGGCGCTCATCGTTTTTGCAGGGGAAGCATACGTGCAGATGCCGCTCACGTCCGATACGCAATCGGCCAAGTTGTTCCTGACCACGCTTGATCCCAGCTTGGTTCCCGTTCAGGGAACAGCGATCGGCGATGCCATCAATCTGGGAATGAGTTGTTTTTCGAGCGATAAGAGTGTGGATAAAGCCATGATTATTATCACTGATGGCGAAGATCACGAAGGACAGGCCGTAGAAATGGCTCAAAAAGCCGCCGAAGCCGGGGTGATGGTAAACGTTTTGGGTATCGGTTCGACCGAAGGTTCTCCCGTTCCCGAATCGGAATACAGTGAACGTTTCCGTTCCGATAATGAGGGGAATGTGGTGATTTCGAGCCTCAATGAAACGAAATGCAAGGAGGTCGCACAGGCCGGAAAGGGGCTCTACGTGCAGGCCGACAATTCCAATACCGCCATCCGCGCATTGGAATCGACATTAGACGGATTGCAAAAAACGAAACAAATCAGTTTGACGTATTCGGAATACGATGAAAAATTCCCTATTTTTGCATCGATTTTCTTGGCGCTCTTGTTGGTTGAAGCGCTTATTTACGATAAAAAGAACCGGTTGTTTAAAAATATACACCTTTTCAAATGAAATTTGTTGTTTTGAAATACGGCTTGTTTGTTCTTTTGCTGACCGTATCGGCATCCGCTTTTTCGCAGAAAGAGGTGCGCCGGGATATCCGCAAGGGAAACAAGGCCTACAAGCAGGAAAAATACGGCGAAGCCTATTCGTTTTACGATAAAGCGGTGAATGGGAACGCCAATTCGTTAGAGGCCAACTACAATTTGGGTAACGTTCTCTATCGGCAAAAAGAATGGGATAAATCCGTTGAGCAATACAATCATTATTTGACCATAGAGAAAGACAATCCCCAAAAAATGTCTGCCGCGTGGCACAACATTGGAAATACGATGTTGCAGAAGAAGGATCTGCAAAAGTCGATGGAAGCCTATAAAATGGCGCTCCGCCTGAATCCTGCCGATGATGAAACGCGCTACAATTTGGCTGTCGTTCAAAAAATGATTAAGGATCAGCAGAATAATAATCAGCAGGATCAGCAGAATCAAAATCAGGAAGACAAGGATAAAAAGCAAGATCAGCAGCAGAACGAAGATCAGCAAAAGCAACAGCCTCAGGATCAACCTCAGGATCAAAAAGATAAAGAAAAGAAAGCGGAGGAGCAACAGCAACCCGAACAAATGTCGCGCGATAATGCTCGCCAAATGCTTCAGGCCATCGAACAGGATGAAAAAGAAACGCAGGATAAAGTGCGGCAGATGAAAGCCGAAGAACGCAAGCAAAAAGCCGATGACAACCGTAAGCGGAGCAAAGACTGGTGATATTAAAAGCGCCTTTTGGCGCCGGAAAAAAATATTAAAATAGACTGATACAAGAATATGATTGATCATAAATTGAATAAAGCGGTATTGTTTATTCTCTTTTTACTCTTCTTTGCGGATGTAAATGCCCAAAGCGTTACGTTTCGGGCGGCGGCGCCAAATGCCGTAGTCAAAGGAGAGCAGTTTCGTCTGCAATTTATTGCCAATAAAGAAGGAAGAGAATTGCGGATACCCGAAATCAAAGGCTTCGAGATTCTTTACGGGCCTGCCGAGTCGTCGAGTTTCAGCCAACAGACCATCAACGGGAAAACGACGTCCCAAAGTTCGTATTCATATACCTATATCTTAGTGGCGCAAGAAGAAGGGACGTTCACCATTCCTCCGGCGAGCATCACCATCGACGGCAGCAATTACAAATCCAACGAGTTGCAGATAAAAGTGCTTCCTCCCGATAAGAAAGCGCAATCGCAGTCTTCCGGCGACAAATCCGCCGGAGGCGAGGCTTCTGCGCCTCGTGCTGCGGGTACGGTTTCGGCTGACGATGCTTTTATTCGCGCCATCATTTCGAAGAACAGCATTTACGAACAGGAAGGGTTTTCGGTTACGTTTAGGCTTTATACCACCTTGGATGTGGTGAATTTCGGGAAAATCGAATTTCCCGAATTTGAAGGATTCATGGTGGAAGAGATTGGTTTGCCTGCCAATCAGCAGCTCAAGCTCGAACATTATAACGGAAGGAATTATTATACGGCCGACTTAAAAAAATCGCTGCTTTTCCCGCAGCGTTCGGGCAAGATAAACATTCCGAGCGGGCACATAGAGATGGTTTTCTCCGTCCCGAGCGGACGACGCGTTACCACATTTTTCGGTTCGCAAGAAGTGATGGCCGACGTGAAAAAGGCGATGGTTACTAACCCCGTTTCCATCAATGTATTGCCGCTTCCGGCAGGAAAACCGGATGGTTACGCTAACGCCGTGGGGAATTTCTCGTTCAAACCCTCCATCAGCACACAGCAATTGCGGGCAAACGAAGCGATAACCGTTACGATAGAAATTTCGGGGACGGGAAACCTGAAATTGATCCGGAATCCACAAGTGGCGTTTCCGACCAATTTTGAAACTTACGACCCTACCGTTACCAATACGCTGAATACCACGGCAAACGGATTGTCCGGCACGCGAAAGATAGAGTACCTTGCTATCCCGCGTTACGAGGGCAGTTACACCATCCCGCCCGTCCAATTTTCGTATTTCGATACCGGAACAAAATCGTATAAAACGCTATCTTCGCCCGAATACAATATTCAAGTGGCTAAGGGCGATCCCACAAAAACTTCATCCAGCAATTATGTCAATCAGCAGGATGTGAAAGTGGAGCAGGATATCCGTTTCCTGAAAACGGAAACGCCGGAGTTCCAATCCACCAAGGAGTTTTTCGCCGGCTCGTTCGCTTATTGGCTATGGTATATTGCACCTGCGCTGATCTTGTTCGCACTCTACCTGTTCTATAAAAAACAGGCGCGTGAAAATGCCAATATAGCCCTCACAAAAACCAAAAAAGCCAATAAGACGGCCATAAAACGCTTGAAAGCGGCGAAAACCTACCTGAAAGAAAACAACAAAGAGAAATTTTACGACGAAACTTTGCGTGCCTTGTGGGGCTATTTCAGTGATAAGCTCTCGATTCCGGCAGCCAATCTTTCGCGCGAAAACATAGAAGCGGAGCTTTCGAAATACGGCATCGCCGATTCGCTCGTCGCCGAGTTTATGAACATCCTCAACACCTGTGAATTTGCCCGTTATGCACCCGGAGAAAGCGCTGCCGCGATGGATCATCTATATAACGAAACCCTTGAGGCCATAGCCCAGATGGAAAGCAAACTGAAAAAGTAATTATAAAGTATTGCAGACGATGAAACAATTGAAAAAAAAGATAACACTCGTTGCGGTGGCGATGACAGCCTTCTTCTTTCTCCCGGCAACCGCACAGACAACGGCCGAAAAAGCGGCGGAAGCCTATCGTTCGGGCGATTTTTCGAAAAGCATCGAGCTTTACGAAAGCATCGTTGCACAGGGCTTATCGGAGAACAGAGAGTCGGCCGATATCTATTACAACCTCGGCAATGCCTACTTCCGTAGCGATCAGGTGGCGCGGGCAATATTGAATTACGAACGCGCCCTGTTGCTCAAACCCGGCGATAATGACATTCGGCATAACCTGCGCTTTGCCCGCACGCAGATAGAAGATAAGATGGATGTGTCGAGCGATCTGTTTGTCGCCAACCTGTGGCGAAACATCGTCAATCTGTTCGATTCCAATACTTGGGCCTTTGTCGGCATCGCCCTGTTTATCGTGTTTTTGGTCTGCGTGGGCGTATTTCTTTTTGTCCGCGTCTTGTGGATAAAAAAGACGGCTTTTTATGCGGGCATCGTCTTTTTTATCTTTATGCTGTTTGCCAACGCTTTTGCGTTTAATCAGAGGAACGCGCGTGTCCACCGGAAAACGGCTGTTATCATGGCGGCGTCGGCCTCGGCGATGACGTCGCCCGACGCAAACAGCAAAGAGCTCTTCCGGCTGCATTCGGGAACAAAAGTGCGTGTAACCAAAAGCGACGGCAACTGGTACGAGGTAGAAATAGCGAACGGCAGCGTGGGTTGGATTTCAAAAGAAAACATAGAAATAATATGAACGAAGCGATAGACCGGTTTTTGCCATACGAGCGCAATCTTTTTCTTGCGTTGAACGGGAGCGACTGTCCTTTTTTAGACGGCGTGATGTGGACCTTAACCGGACGATTTATATGGGCGCCGTTGATTTTGTTCCTCATCTATATGATTTTCTATAAAATATCGTGGAAAGAAGGGGCTTTAGTCTTGTTGTTTCTGGTCTTGGTCGTTACGTTGTGCGATCAGGTGGCATCCTCCGTTTTTAAGCCGATGTTTCATCGCTTTCGGCCGACGCATCATCCCGATTTCGCGGCCTTTGTGGATATTGTAAAGGGCTACAAAGGCGGTCGCTACGGGTTTATCTCATCGCACGCGGCAAACAGTTTCGGTCTGTCGGTTTTCCTCTCGCTTATTTTCCGACAAAAACAGACGGCAATCCTTGCCTTTTTGGTTTGGGCGGCGCTTAACAGCTATTCGCGTATTTATCTTGGAGTACACTTCATTTCCGATGTTCTCGCCGGAATGATCGTGGGTACCATCATCGCTTTTATGCTCTATATCCTTTATCGGTTTTTGCGCAGCAAAATTTTCAAAATACCGCAGGGGGAACAAAACGCATCGCAACCCTACACCCGTCGGCATGCTCGGATTATTGCAGGAGTTATTGGGGCTTATCTGTTGTTTGTCATTGCGTTAAGTCCATTATTGGCCAATCTCCCGCATTGATTTTCCAAATCAAAAAAGAAATTAAATTGCAATATTTTTCCGAAATTAATTGGTCATGTCTGAAATTTTGTGTATGTTTAGGGCATCATAAATTACGACAATAGTTATTAATCATAAAAAATTAAAAAGCCATGGCAAGAACAATCACCTTTAATGCCTTGAGGGCGCTCAAGGACAAACTTCCCAACGGTAGTATCTATCAAATAGCAACGGAATTGAATTTGGACGCCGAAACCGTGAGAAATTATTTTGGTGGGCACAATTATAAGCAAGGAAACAGTATAGGTATTCACATCGAACCGGGTCCTGACGGCGGAATTGTGGTGTTGGACGATACTACGATCTTCGACAAAGCGCTGGGCATATTAGGCCTTTCGGACTATCCGGTAGCGGCGGAAGAAGTAACGGATTAAACCGCAGGGAAAATTAAACCTTTATAGCCCAATGTTTGTTTAAAAAATACAGACCTTGGGCTTTTCTTTTGGGACAGAATGGGACAGGTTCTGTATCCGGAGGCGAAATTTGAAATAAAACTCGTAATCGTTGAATAATTAAAACAGGCAGAAATATGGAAAATAAAAAAAATGACCCTCAGAATGAATCCTATAAAGACGGAAAACTGGTAACGGTCGCCATCCACACTTACGAAAAAGCGGAGATACTTAAATCGATTCTCGAATCGGAAGGGGTTCCGGCAATCATCGAAAGCATCAATCTCATTCAACCGGTGGTTCCCGGCAATGTGCGCGTGCGCATCAACGAATGTGATTTGCCCAAAGCCCTGAAAATCATCGAAGATGTGGATTTTTCGGCGAAAGCCGAAAGCAAGAAACGGCCGGTGAAGAAAGAAATATTGGTGCCTGTGGATTTTTCCGATTACTCTTTTGAAGCCTGCGAATTTGCGTTCCGCTTGGCAAAAGATATTTCCAGCAGCGTGAAACTGCTGCACGTATTTTTCTCGCCTTACTATCCTTCTTCCATCGGGGAGATGTTCAGCGTCCCTGCGGGCGATCAGGAAATCTATAAAGAAGTGCGTTCCAAAACGGAAAAGGAAATGCAAAAATGGATGGACAAGATCGAAGAAAAAATCAAAGAGGGAGCGCTCCCCGACGTGCCTTTTTCGCACAACTTGTCCGAAGGACTTCCCGAAGAAGAAATCGTGGACTATTCCCGAAAGGTCAATCCGGAAGCCATTGTGATGGGTACGCGCGGAAAAAGCGCCAAGGAAGCCGATTTAATCGGGAGCGTTACCGCCGAAGTGATAGAGGGTTGCCATACGCCTGTATTTGCCATTCCCGAAAATACAAAGCAGTTTGGTCTGGCCGGGATGAAAAAAATTGTTTTCCTGACAAATTTTCAGGAACGCGAATTGAAGGCTTTTGAAATAATGATGAAGTTCGTGAAGGATTATCCCATCAAAGTTTATTTGGCTCACATTGCCAAAAAAGAGGATGTTTGGGACGAAATAAAATTGGCCGGTATCAACAAATACCTTCAACAGCATTATCCCTCGTTGGAATTTGAATATGCCGTTATCGACGGCAATCAGGGGTTAGAGGCAAAGCTCGACAAGTTTGTGAAGGATAACCGTGTTGAGATGATCGCCATGTCGAGTTCGCGGCGCAATATTTTTACGCGGGTCTTCAATCCCGGAATTGCACGCCGGATGCTCTTCCATTCCGATACGCCGCTTTTGGTTATCAAAGGGGTATAACCTAATTTATAAAAAATTAACGGCTATTTTTTCCCTTTTTACTAAAAACTCATTTCCTTTGTAAAAATTTTTGGCAAGAAATAATTAACGCTAACTATAAAACGCTATGGTCTCCTTGATTTTATCCGGGTATAACGCCACCGGATTGCATGCTGTCGGGCATCCGCAGTTTCCAATCCTTGTTTATAATTTTGCAGACCCTCCTTTCCGAGTGAGGGGAAGTTGTTTTTTGTCTCGCGACTCGCCGGCGAATGTGCTGAGAATAGAGAGCTAAATAGCTAAGAGCTAAGAACTAATAATTAATAAGATATAAAGAGCTAAGAACTAAACATTAAAAACTATGTACAAAAAAACAATCCAAAAAGAAAAAAAGAACCCTTACGTAACGCCAATGATTGGGGATACGTGTATTGAATTGGAAAGCAGCATTATAGCAGCTTCGATAAAGATGAGATCCTCTGTAGAGGTGGAAGACTGGATAGATGGCGGCGATATTGAGATCACGACTGGTCCTATAATAGATGTATACGGATTGTTTTAAAATCAAAAAAATATGGAAATCAAATCAATAAAAAGAAAAAATCGCCGATGCTGTGCCGGACGCATATTGATATGCGGCCTTATCGGCATACAGGTCTGTTTCCTTTTCTCCTGCGAGGATGGACTGAAAAACGGCGTCCCATCGGGTTACGGATTGAAAATCAAAGTAAGCGGTATTGAAGAATACAATGCCCTGACGACCCGCGCTCAGTTGGAACCCCAAACGGTTGTTGTAACGGCAAGCGACGGCGCTATCGTGGAATTTACCCTGAGTGTAGATACTGCGGCGACTACACGCAGCTCATCTGCAATGACCGCGGGCAAGCAATACCGCGTGATCCTTTTTAACAAAGACTTCAGCAAGCGGACGGGTTCCGAGGCCGACGGGCCTAATAAATCTTTTTTGTGCACTGCCGGTACGGAGGCAAAGTTATC
>JAISUH010000094.1 GCA_031272205.1 Dysgonamonadaceae bacterium
TTGCGCCCCATTTCGGCGAGTCCGGCGACAGTGTTTTGGGTTGTGGTGGATTTTCCGATACCACCTTTTCCGTAAATAGCAATTTTTCTCATAACTAAAACAATTTTTTTTGACTTAAACTAATACCTGACTATTGTTAATCAAAGTCTGTGCCATTTAACAAAAAACGTTATTCAAACCAATGAATAACGCAATTAAATAATTAATTATTAGCAATGTATAGCTATAGTGAAATATGGGATGAGATCATCATTATGTTAAAAAGAAGTTACATTTATGTAACTTATCGCTAAATTTGTTACATAAATGTAGGATTTTACAGTTATCAATGTTCATTTTTTGCAAATTTCACGCATACCGGTTTGTCCAATAAAATATCCTGATGGATGTCGGTTAATAATCCCGTTTCGGGATTGCGTTTGAAAACCTGTATTTTGTTGCTGTCACGACATGCCACAAGCAGGAAATTCCCGTCGGGAGTGATGGCGAAATTTCGGGGATGGGTTTCTGTTGGTTGGTAGCCTGTTTTTGTCAGTTTGCCGTTTTCGCTATTGACGGAGAAAATGGCGATTCCGTCGGCTTGCAAGCGGTTGGAGGCGTAAAGGAAATTCCCGTCGGGCGAAAGATGTATGTCTGCGCTGCCACGTGCGCCGACAGTGTCCGCTGCGATAGTTTGTGTCTGCGTGAGTATGCCTTCGTCGTAATCGAACACGAGGACTTGTCCCGACAATTCTCCGAGGAGGTAGAAATATTTTCCCGACGGATGAAAATCGAAATGGCGGGGTCCCGTTTGGGCGGGAAGGTCGAACGATTTCAGGCTGCTTTCGCGAAGAGTGGGCTGTCCCTCGAAAACAGAATTTACGGCATCGTAGCGGTAAATTTTATCCAATCCCAAATCGGTGGCAAACAGAAACTTGCCGTCCGGCGAGAAACGAACGGAGTGCAAGTGGGGCGCGGCCTGCCGTTGCGGGTCGTTTCCTGTCCCCGTGAACTGAAATTTCTGGGTCAGAGAAGTCAGTTCTCCGTCGTCTTTTACTTGGAAAACCGAGATGTTGCCTCCGCCGTAGTTGGCCGTCACAACATTTTTCCCCGAAGGGTCTATTTCTATATAACAAGGTGCGGAGCCTTCCGTACTTTGTGTGTTGAGCAACGCGAGGTCGCCCGTTTTTTTGTCGAACGAAAAAGAGCTGACGGAGCTTTCCGCACGGTCGTTTTCACTCACGGCATACACAAATTTTTCGTCGGGACTAAGGGTCAAGTATGACGGGTTGGTGGTTTCGATTGCGCTTACGGAGTCGGCTTTGCCGCTTGATTCGTCAAAACGATAAACATAAATACCCTTACTCCCTTTGTCTGAGGTGTATGTCCCGATCAGCAGATACAATTCTCCCGTTACCGGGTCGGCCGGGGTGGGGGTTTGTGTTTCGGCGCTTTTGTTTTTTTGCGTGCATGAAAGAATAAAACAGCTCATTATCAGTGTAGATAAAATAATTTTGTACATTTGTCTTTTACTTTTAGATGTTTCGTGTGAAAAAAACGCTTTTTCCGTAAACAATTTTGCGGTTCAAAAGGTTGATATAAAGTATTCGTTTAAATAAGTACAATTTAAAAATCAAAACAAAAAATTATGAAGACACTCCGTTTTTTATCAGTATTTGTACTGTCGATGGCTCTTGTGGCCGGTGTATTTTCTTCCTGTAAAAAGGTGAGCGATGCTGACCTTAAAACAGCTGTTGAAACCGTTTTGGCTACTTCCGGCGATTATTCGGCCGTAGTTGTGGATGTGAAGGATAAAGTTGCGACGTTAAGCGGCGTTGTTTCCTCCGAAGAAGTAAAAACGGCATTGGATGCTGCTTTGAAGAGCGTAAAAGGCCTCAAATCAATTGAGAGTCTCATTGAGATTGCGCCTCCCGCCCCCGATTTCACAGCGATTGACGCTGCTCTGCAAACCGGATTGGCTGCTGCCCTCAAAGACCATCAAAAAGTGATTGCCTCGGTAAAAGACGGCATCGTTACGTTGAAAGGGGAAATTAAAAAGGCCGATTTGGCAACCTTGATGCAAAAGATATCGGCTTTAAGTCCGGTTCAGATTCTTAATGACAGTCTCACCGTAAAATAATTGACGAAAATGGCTTTAATAGAAAAATACAAAGAGATCGTCGATATTGCACAGCAATATGGAGCAACGATTACCGATTCGGGGAATGTTTTGAAAATTGAGGGAAGTGTTCCTTCGGCCGATTTGAAAAACAAGTTGTGGGATATCTACGATAGGATCGACCCTAATTTCAAAAGCGGCGATTTGGTGTTAAACGTGAATGTTGATACGCCCGTAGGTTCCAAAGTAAAGGTTATAACAAAGGAAAGCAACCTCAACATCCGCAAGGGGCCGGGAATCGACCAACCCATCGTAGGGAAAGCCGCGCACGGCGCCATTATTGACCTTATAGGCAAAGCAAACGACCAATGGTGGCTCGTTCGCGATACCGATGGAGAAGAAGGTTACGCCTATTCCCAATACCTCGAATTGGTGTAAGTATCGCGTGAAAACCGCATAAAAATGAAACTTCCGGAAACAATGATTTTTGGAAGTTTTTTATTTATCTTCGTCCCAATTTTCAGAAAGTCAGGAATTGATATTTACTCATTGAATAAGATTTTAAGTGAAGACAAAATCAAAAATCGGCTTGTGGATTGCTTTAATTGCCGTTGTTGTTGTTGGCTTGTTTGTATTCATGAAAATCGAAAAAAATCGGGCAGAGCTTTATGCTTACGACAATGCTGACACAATTGAAGAATGTGATGAATATTTGGCAAAATATCCGAAAGCCGTGAAAAAAAACTGACCCGATTTTGTTTTGCCGTTTCGTAAATTCTGCAAGACAGAAAGGTTGTTCGCGAAAAATTCCCTATTTTTGTACAAAAATAAAATTCAAAGAAAACAATGAAAAAACTTTTGCTTATGACAGCTTTGGGTGCAACGTTTATGGCTTGCAACAACAATAAACAGGCACAGGAAACTTTGGCGGAATCGGTTTCGCCTTCGCCCGAAAATTTTCAATACACCGTCGATAAATTTGCCGATATTGAAATTTTACGTTACCGCGTTCCCGATTTCGAAACTCTTTCGCTGAAACAGAAAGAGTTGGTCTATTATCTCAATCAGGCTGCCTTGGAAGGTCGCGATATTTTTTACGACCAGAACAACAAATACAACTTGGCCATCCGCCGTACTTTGGAAGGGATTTATGAAAATTACGCAGGGGACAAATCGACCGAAGACTGGAAAAATTTTGAGACCTATCTGAAACAGGTTTGGATGGCAAACGGCATCCACCACCACTATTCCGAAGATAAAATCATACCGAAATTCTCGGCAGAATACTTCACCACATTGGCAAACTCGGTCGATCCGGCACGGTTGCCCGTTCAGGACGGCGCGGCGGTTGCCGAATTTTTGAAAAAAATCCTTCCCGTGATGTTCGATCCGAAAGTCATGCCCAAACGGCTCAACCAAGCATCCGGACAGGATTTGGTGAAAACATCGGCTGTGAATTTCTACGACGGTGTTACGCAGGAAGAAGTGGAAGATTTTTACAACAAGATGAAAAATCCGGACGACAATACGCCTCTTTCTTACGGACTGAACAGCAAAGTGGTGCTGAAAAACGGGACGATCATCGAAGAAGTCTATAAAGTGGGCGGGCTCTATTCGACCGCTATCAGCCGTATCGTGGGATGGTTGGAAAAAGCGGCTGCCGTAGCCGAGAACGCACAGCAGAAAAAAGTTATCGAAACGTTGATTGCCTTCTACCGCACGGGCGATTTGAAAACTTTCGACGATTATTCCATCGAATGGGTGAAGGACACCGATTCGCAAGTGGATTTCATCAACGGATTTATTGAAACATACACCGACCCGCTCGGCATGAAAGCCGCATGGGAGGCGATGACCAATTTCAAGAACGTGGAAGCCAGCAAGCGCACGCATATCATCAGCGACAATGCGCAATGGTTCGAAGACAACTCGCCGGTTGACAGCCGCTTTAAGAAAGAGGAAGTGAAAGGCGTTTCGGCAAAAGTTATCACGGCGGCCATCCTCGGCGGCGACAGCTATCCGTCAACGCCTATCGGCATCAATTTGCCCAATTCCAACTGGATTCGCCGTGATTACGGTTCCAAATCGGTAACCATCGAAAACATCACCGAAGCCTACAACCGCGCTTCGTTGGGCAATGGCTTTGCCGAAGAGTTTATGTGGAGCGCCGAAGAAGTGGAACGTGCAAAAGAATATTCGGAAAAGACCGATAACCTGCACACCGATTTGCACGAATGTCTCGGACACGCATCGGGTAAATTGCTGCCGGGTGTGGATGGCGATGCCTTGAAGGCTTACGCTTCCACCGTCGAGGAAGCGCGTGCCGATTTGTTTGCTTTGTATTACCTTGCCGATGCGAAAATGGTCGAACTCGGCTTGTTGCCCGACGATAAAGCCTACAAAGCGGAGTATTACAAATACATGATGAACGGCGCAATGACACAATTGACGCGCATCCAGCCGGGGAAAAATATCGAAGAGGCGCACATGCGCAACCGAGCGCTCATTGCCAACTGGGCATTGGAAAAGGGCAAAGCCGACAATGTGGTGGAATTTAAACAACGCGACGGCAAAACGTATATCGTTGTGAACGATTATGTGAAACTGCGCGATTTGTTCGGCCAGCTGCTCGCTGAAATTCAACGCATTAAATCGACTGGTGATTTCGCCGGCGCCGAAAAATTGGTGGAAACATACGGCGTGAAAGTGAATCCTGCCTTGCATAAAGAAGTGTTGGCGCGATACGAAGCTTTGCATCTGTCTCCGTATCGCGGGTTTGTGAATCCGGTTTATACTTTGGTGAAAAACGATAAAGGAGAAGTTACAGACGTCAAAATTTCTTACGACGAGAATTTCGTCAGTCAGAATCTGCGCTATTCACGGCAATATTCGGTTCTTCCAATATGGAACTAAACTTAAAGGATGAGCGTGCTAATTAGCACATTATCATATTTTTAAAATGAATTACAAAGAAACCGTCGATTACCTTTACATGCAGACTCCCGCCTATCAAAAAGTCGGGAGTTCTGCTTATAAGCCCGGTTTGAATAACAGCCTCAGGCTCGATGTCTGTTTTCGGCATCCGCACCAGAAATACAAAACCATCCACGTGGCGGGAACGAACGGAAAAGGCTCTGTTTCGCACACGCTGGCGGCTATATTGCAACAGTCGGGTTACCGGGTGGGCTTATATACTTCGCCGCATCTGATTGATTTTCGTGAGCGCATCCGTGTGAACGGAAAGATGATTTCCGAACGATATGTGGTCGATTTTGTGGAAGAACACCGTGAAATATTCGAGCCGGTGGAACCTTCGTTTTTCGAGCTGACGATGGAAATGGCCTTCTGTTATTTTGCCGATGAAAAAGTGGATGTGGCAGTCGTCGAAGTGGGTCTGGGAGGGCGATTGGACAGCACTAACATTATTTCGCCCGATTTGAGCATCATTACCAATATAGGTTTCGACCATACGCAATACCTCGGCGATACGCTGGCTAAAATCGCCTTTGAAAAGGCCGGAATCATTAAGCCCGGCGTTCCGGTGGTTATCGGAGAGGCAACAGCGGAAACCCGTCCTGTTTTCAAATTGAAAGCCGGACAGGAACATGCGCCGATCATCTTTGCCGAAGAAGCTTTGGCCGGTATGAAGTCGGAAAAAACAACGGAAGGATGGCTGTTTTCTACACCGCAATACCCGCAGTTGAAAGGCGAATTGGGCGGCTATGCGCAGACGAAAAATGCGCGGACGCTTTTGGTTGCGATTGAGGAATTGAAACAATTGAATTACAACATTTCCGACAAAGCCGTTTACGACGGATTTGCCCGTGTAAGTGAACTGACCGGACTGATGGGGCGATGGCAGGTCTTGCAAACCGGAAAACCCAAAATCGTTTGCGATACGGGGCATAACGCGCACGGTATCCGCTACATTGCCGAGCAGTTGAAGCATGAACAATACGACCGGCTGCACATTGTGTTTGGGATGGTGAACGACAAAGACATCCGTGCCGTATTGGAGTTGCTCCCCAAAAATGCGGTTTATTATTTTACTAAAGCGTCGGTCGCCCGCGCTTTGGATGAGAACAAACTGGCCACAGAAGCCGGTGAGTTTGGTTTGCGTGGAACCCGATATGCGACCGTTCCCGAAGCCGTCGCCGCGGCACAAAAAAACGCCGACGAAAACGATTTTATTTTCATCGGCGGAAGTTCTTTTGTAGTGGCAGATGCCTTGGAGACTAATAAATCAATACAATCCTAAAATTGTAATTGGCCAGATATTGGTCCGCCCGCGCCAAATCGGAAGCCTTGATATAAAAAGCAACCGTGCTGTTGTTGTTTGAGGCATACTGAACATCAAAACTGATGGTTTCCGTATAAATAACCTCGCTTCCATCGTTGAGCGTTTCCTTATAAGTATTGATGTAGGGCAACGTTTTTTGTACCTCAGAACCGTCTTGCAATCCTAAAAAGACGTATCCCAAAATAGCGCCGTCTTCGTAGATGTATTCTTTGAGTTCGGGTAAAGACAAAATGGCTTCGTATTGGCCTTCCGAGGAATTCCATATCCAATCGCCCTTTTTAACTTCTAATTTTACGATTTGCCGTTGATCGTTTAACGAATTATCGATCATTTTCTGAACTTCTGAGTTGGAAATACCATCAGAACAGCCGTATCCCAAAAAGGCCATCAACAGGATCAAAGCGACTTGTGTTAATCTATTTTTCATCATAATTTGTGATTTTTGTATGGTGTGTATTTAATTTATTTCTTAAAAAATCCGCCGATAATATCGTCGAAGACGTTCCCGTCGTTGTTCTTGTCAAGGATTCCGGTTACCAGATCCATGATGCCGCCGCTGCTTTTCGATTTCGACGCGCCGCCGCTGAGCATGCCTCCGAGCAGATCGCCAAGGCCTCCGGCGCTTACGTTGTTTTGCTGTTTTTGTTTCCCAAGGTAGGCCATTACGATAGGAGCCAAGATGGGCAGCAGCGAACTGATTTTGTCCAATCCGACACCCGATTTTTGGGAAACATTTTTCGTTACGTTGTCCAATTGGTTTCCAAAAATGTGGCCGAGAATACCGCTTCCATCCTGTTGCAAGGAATGGATGCCTCCTCCCTGTAAAATTGAACCGATATTGTCGAGCAGACTGCCGTCGTGTTTCGACTCTAAGGCGCTGTTGAGGCTTTGTGCCCCCGTTGCAGTTTGTGCATTGCGGGTTAATCCCGCCAAGATGGTCGGCATTGCGGCGCTGATCGCTGATGAGGCTTCGGTTTTGTTCAATCCCAATTGCTGCGATACGCTCTGTATTACGGTTTGCCCTGCAGGGCCGGTTAAAAAGTTTGAAATATCCATTGTTTTGTATATTTAAGAATTTCTACAAAGATAACGAAAACTTTTTAAATGGCATACTGTTGTGTAGTAACAAGGGGAATATTTTTTGCAAAAAAAATGTAAGTACAAAAAAGTAATCATCCCCAAGGCAAGAAGGGCAAGGGTGGGTACTTTTACATGTTCGACGGCAACGAAAATTATTTTTATCGATAGCAGTAAATAACCCCCTTATTTCAGTCGGCGGGATAGAAAAAAAATTGTATTTTTGTCTATTGCTTTACAATTGATTTTTTTTAGGATGAGACAATACCTTGATTTGCTCCGCCGTGTACTCGATGAGGGCGTGCCTAAGGAAGACCGCACGGGAACGGGCACCCTCAGTATCTTTGGTCATCAGAGCCGCTACAATTTGAGCGAAGGCTTTCCCGTGCTCACGACAAAAAAGCTGCACCTGAAATCCATCATCTACGAGCTCCTTTGGTTTTTGCGTGGCGATACCAATATTGGCTATCTGAACGACCACGGAGTGAACATTTGGAACGAATGGGCCGATGAAAACGGCGACCTTGGGCCGGTTTACGGCTCGCAATGGCGTTCGTGGCCCGATTACTCGGGACGGTATATCGACCAAATAAGCGAAGTGGTCAATACGCTGAAATCCAACCCGGATTCCCGCCGAATAATCGTCTGCTCGTGGAACGTTGCTCTGATTCCGCAAATGAAATTGCCTCCCTGTCACTGTTTTTTTCAGTTTTACGTGGCAAACAACCGGTTATCGCTTCAACTGTATCAGCGCAGCGCCGATATTTTCCTTGGAGTGCCTTTTAATATCGCCTCGTATGCCCTGCTGTTGAAGATGATGGCACAAGTAACCGGACTAGAGGAGGGCGATTTTGTTCACACGTTCGGTGATGCTCATATATACAGTAACCATTTGGAACAGGTGAATTTACAACTGACTCGCGAACCGCGGCCTCTGCCCGAAATGAAAATCAATCCCGATGTGAAAAGCATTTTCGATTTCAAATACGAAGATTTTGAGTTGGTGGGTTACGACCCGCACCCGCATATTAAAGGCATTGTTGCCGTGTGAGGGTGGGGGAGCGCTTTGGATTTTGATTTTTAATGACGCATGAATAACAAAACGATAAACCTCATTGTTGCGGCGGACGAAAACAACGCCATTGGATACAAGGGCGGCTTGCTGTGTTATCTGCCGAACGATCTGCGTTATTTCAAACGAATAACGGACGGACATACGGTTGTGATGGGGCGGCGCACTTTCGAATCGCTCCCGAAAGGGGCTTTGCCCAACCGCAAGAATATCGTTGTAACGGCGGCTGACGCCGAAAAATTTCCCGGTTGCACGGTCGTTCGGTCGTTAGACGAGGCTTTGCAACAGCACGACGACGGCAGCGAAATTTTTGTTATCGGCGGCGGGCAGCTCTATTGCACGGCTTTTCCGGCAGCCGACGTACTCTATCTGACACGTGTGCATCATACTTTCGCCGAAGCCGATACTTTTTTCCCCGAAATCGATTTTTCGCAATGGGAGTTAGTCGGTCGGGAAAATCACGAGGCAGATGAAAAACACAAATATGCCTATACGTTTTTGACATACAAACGGATCAAATAAAATCTTTTAATACGATGAAAAAAGTTCTTTTGTTAGGCTTCTTGGGCTTGTCCGTTCTTTGTGCGGCGCAAAATTCCCGGACGGACGAAATGAGAAAAGAGTTGGGATCCTCGTTTTCCGATATTTATCGCGAAATCATGCGCAATTCCGGAAGGGTTACGATCGACAGCATTGCGATTGACGATAAAAAGAAGACGGCGGAGTTTTATACCAATCTCACGCTTTCGTACATGCCGATGCGCGAAGAAACCGTGGTACAGATTTACGACTCAGTCCGTCGATATTTGCCGGAAAAACAAAAGAAATATCGTTTGGGCGTATTTACCGACGGGCAGGAGATCAGCTATTTAGTGCCTAATTTCTATCGCCGGTCGGCGAAAGATAAATCCCGGCAAATTTCATCGAAAAGCGCAACATCGCTAAAAACTAACCTTTCCGCACCTGTATCCGAATTTAAGGGCGGACTTTCCAATCGGCACATCGCCTTGTGGCAGAGCCACGGGTGGTATTACGAACAAAAACTCTCGCGGTGGGAATGGCAGCGTGCCCGCATCTTCCAGACCGTGGAAGATCTTTATACGCAGAGTTATGTGTTGCCTTTTTTGGTGCCCATGCTTGAAAATGCCGGTGCAAACGTGCTTTTGCCCCGCGAACGCGACTACAACACAAAAGAAATTATCGTAGATAACGATTCGAAAACCGGCGGGCGTTATCGCGAAATTACCGGCAAAGAGCTGTGGCAGACTGCCGATAATCCGGGTTTTGCTCACGCAAAAACAATTTACCTTGACGGAGAAAATCCTTTTAAGGCCGGGACAGCACGACAAATAAAAACCGTTGCGAACGGCAATGAAAGCCTTGCAGAATGGCTTGCCGATATTCCCGAAAAGGGGCGCTACAGCGTGTATGTTTCCTACCAGACCCTGAAAAACAGCGCCGACGATGCGCTTTATACCGTATATCATTCGGGTGGCAAAACCGAATTCCGCATCAATCAGCAAATGGGCGGCGGCACCTGGATTTTCTTGGGATATTTCGATTTCGAGAAAGGGGAAAACGGCAAGATAACGCTATCGAACAAGAGCCGGAAAAGCGGGCGCGTCCTTACTGCCGATGCGGTGAAAATCGGTGGGGGGATGGGAAACATTGCGCGTTCGCCAAGCGCCGACGGTTTTGAAAAAGAGAATACAAAAAGTTCCGATTCGTTGAAAGACAAAGGTGTTTCGACTCATCAAATTGAGTATCAACCCGAAATCAGCGGTTATCCGCGTTACACCGAAGGTTCGCGTTATTGGCTGCAATGGGCGGGAGCCCCTGATAGCGTTTACAACAAGAGCCATGGGAAGAACGATTATACCGACGATTACCAAAGCCGTCCTTTTTGGGTGAATTGGCTTGCCGGAGGCTCTTCCGTGCTTCCCAAATCCGAAGGATTGCATCTTCCGGTGGATTTGGCTTTTGCTTTCCATACCGATGCCGGAACGTTTTGGGGCGATACTATTGTGGGCACGCTTGGTATTTACATGACGCATTTCAACGACGAGCATTTCGAAAACGGAAAATCGCGTTGGGCTTCGCGCGATTTGTCAGAATTGGTCATGCAGGAAATTACGGATGATATCCGCCGCGATTTCGAACCCAATTGGACGCGCCGCCATTTATGGAATCGCTCGTATGCCGAAGCGCGTATCCCGAATGTGCCGACGATGCTCTTGGAATTGCTGTCGCATCAAAATTTTGCCGATATGCGTTATGGCCTCGATCCGGCGTTCCGTTTCGCGGTAAGCCGCTCTATCTACAAGGGGATGTTGAAATTTTTGGCTTCACAAGACAATCGTTCCTACGTGGTTCAGCCCTTGCCCGTTCGGGATTTCAGCGCGATATTGCGGGACAACGACAAAGTTCGTTTGGCTTGGGAGGAGACCTTGGATGTTGCCGAACCGACGGCGAAGCCGACGAAATACATTGTTTACACCCGCATTGGGGATAGCGGTTTCGATAACGGGATTGTTGTGGAGAAAAACTATTGCGAGCTTCTCATCGAAAAAAATAAAATTTACAGTTTCAAAGTTACGGCGGTGAATGAGGGCGGCGAGAGTTTTCCTTCGGAAATACTTTCGGTTTGCCGCAAATCGAACGAAAAAGGCGTAGCTCTGATTGTAAACGGATTTACGCGCGTTTCGGCGCCGTTCAGCTTTAGAGCTTCAAACGATAGCATCGCCGGTTTCCTTGGGAATGTTGATAACGGCGTACCCTATATCTCCGAACACCAGTTCATCGGGCAGATGCACGAGTTCCGCCGCGTTATTCCGTGGATGGACGATGATGCGTCCGGTTTTGGCGACAGCAATGCCGATTACGAAACCATCGGAATTGCGGGTAACACCTTCGATTATCCTTTCATTCACGGACAGGCTTTTGTTGAAGCCGGATACTCTTTCGTTTCCTGCTCCGCCGGAGCGGTGGAGAATAAGTCCGTAACCCTTTCCGATGTCGGGATAATCGATTGGATACTGGGAAAACAGCGGGAATGGAGCGTGGCACGCGGGGCAAAACCGACTAAGTACAAAACATTCTCGACGGTGCAACAGCAGCTGATTTCCGATTATTGCAAGCAAGGGGGGAATCTCATTGTGAGCGGCGCCTTTGTAGGGTCCGATTTTTGGGATAGCCCTTATGCCCTCGAATCGGACAGGGAATGGGCGCAAAACACCTTGAAGTATAAATGGCGCAACAGCAATGGGGCTGTTACAGGACGGGTGAAATCGGTCGCATCCCCCTTTCCGGCAATTACGGGCGATTATCGTTATTACAACGAGTTGAACAGTGAATCTTATGTTGTGGAAAATCCCGATGCGATTGAGCCCGTTACCAAAGACGGATTCACGGTGTTCCGTTATTCGGAGAATAATTTGAGCGCGGGAATTTTATATAAGGGCGATAAATACAACACTTGTATTCTCGGCTTCCCGATTGAATCCGTCAAAGGTCAGGAAAACAGAAATCGGCTGCTGAAAGGAATCTTGGAGGCCATGGATACCGTAAAATGATTTTTTTTGAAAAAAATTCCATCTAAAAAAACGAAAATATATGCCTGAAATCAATGTTTTTCTTCTTTACACGCAACAGGAGCAAGTGGTTAAAACCATTGACGATCTAAAACAATCGCAATCGGTAGGGAAAATCTATTTGCTTACGCCTGACGCCTCGTTGCCGGAAATCGACGGCTGCGAAATCATCGCCGTCGATTCGATGCAGAGTACCGCTGCCATCCGT
This sequence comes from Dysgonamonadaceae bacterium, assembly GCA_031272205.1. Lineage (GTDB taxonomy): Bacteria > Bacteroidota > Bacteroidia > Bacteroidales > Dysgonomonadaceae > JAISUH01. The sequence goes on from JAISUH010000094.1 coordinate 12,346, forward strand.
AAAGTCGCCGAAAAGGCCGATACGGAATATGCGCTCGTTTACACAAAGCCGACCGTTTTGCAGTTGGGTTATTTTGCCCTCGAACGGATGCTTCGCATTGCAGACGATTCTCAGGCGGGAATGGCGTATTCCGATTATTACGCGGAGACGGATGGAGAAAAAAAGAACAATCCCGTTATCGATTATCAGGAAGGCAGTTTGCGCGACGACTTCAATTTCGGTTCGCTGTTGCTTTACCGTTCCCAAGCGCTGAAAGAGGCCGCCTCCCGGATGGATGCGGAGTACCGATTCGCGGGATTGTACGATTTGCGTCTGAAAGTTTCGCAAAAACATTCGTTGGTACATATCAACGAGTTTTTATATACGGAAATCGAAGAGGATACGCGGGCTTCGGGACAAAAGATTTTCGATTATGTGAATCCCAAAAACCGTGAGGTGCAGATTGAGATGGAAAAGGCTTGCACACAGCATTTGAAAGATATTGGGGCTTACCTTGAACCGACCTTTAAAGCTGTTGAATTTGACAAGGGCTATTTTGAATACGAGGCATCGGTGATTATCCCTGTCCGCAACCGCGTGAAAACCATTCGCGATGCTGTCGTATCAGTATTGAGGCAAAAAACGACTTTTCCGTTCAACCTCATCATCATCGACAATCATTCTACCGATGGGACTACCGAGGTCATCGATGAGTTTAAAAACGATAATCGCTTGATACACATAGTCCCCGACCGTAACGATTTGGGTATCGGTGGTTGTTGGAACACGGGCGTGCATCACGCCAAATGCGGGAAGTTTGCCGTGCAACTCGACAGCGATGATGTATATAGCGGCGACGACACCTTGCAAAGAATCGTTGATGCGTTTTACGCACAAAATTGCGCGATGGTGGTCGGCTCTTACCAAATGACCGATTTTGCGATGAACCCCATCCCGCCGGGCATCATTGATCATCGCGAATGGACACCCGAAAACGGACGCAACAATGCTTTGCGCATCAACGGACTGGGTGCGCCGCGAGCTTTTTATACGCCCGTTTTGCGTGAAATAAAAGTGCCGAACACCAGTTATGGAGAGGATTATGCGCTGGGACTGAATATTTCGCGGCATTACCAAATCGGACGTGTTTACGACGTGCTTTACCTGTGCCGCCGTTGGGATGACAACAGCGACGCCTCGCTCGATGTGGTGAAAATGAACGGGCATAACTTGTACAAAGATCGCATCCGCACATGGGAGTTACAGGCGAGGAAGAGCTGATCAGTCTGTTTGTTCCTTGCGGATTTTTAATCCGCAGGGATAGCAACCAAAAAATGAATTTCGGGGGCGTATCAGTTCTTTAAGGAGTGGAGCCGTGGAGACACTCTTCCTCCGGTCAGGAGAGCCAACAGTTTCGGTGAAATCTTTTTCAAAAGATAATACAATCCGATGCAGATAGCCATGCACATCGCCGGAATTAAAAAATAGCCCAATATCATTCCCCAAGGTGAATCGGCGATGGGCAATCGCAGATATCCGCCCTTCAACCAATTGAGGATTAGAACTTCGTGGGCGCAATAGATAAAAAACGTTGTGTTGGACAAGACAAGCAATCTTGTTTTTAGAGCGGGGAAGCGGAGCAAGTAGTGAAACAGGTTGATTACAGAGACAAGACCGAAAAGAATATAGACACACCGAATATTCCCATGGCAGGCGGAGCCGGTCATCCAAGTGGAGAGGATAAGAAAACCTAAGGCCAATCCGGCAAATAATTTTTTATGTTTTCCACAAACGGCTATCAAGTCAATATCGTATAGGGCCAAGTATGCGCCGATTCCAAAAAAAGTAAAAGAAGTCATACTCAACCCGCCGGACACGGGCAATGATCTGGCAAGCCATACGTAAACGGCTATAAGTCCGACTAAACCAACTATTTTGGTGTATCGAACGAAGGCATAAAACAGGGGAGCAAGCAGCATCATGCACATCAACTCCTTTACGTACCATGTCGGAAAATTGGACGGAAATCCCCAGAATATATCATACAGCGAAGGAATCGGCTCTTTGTGCGAAGCAATACCCAAATAACTTAGTCCGGTATATTTGGCATATACGATGGCTACAATCAGTATGTTCCAAAGCAGATAGGGGATGAGCAGACTCTTAACCCTTTTTTTGAGTTGGCCGGCATAAACAAACCAGTTCCACTTTGTTTGTTTTCGGAAGAAAAAATAAGCGGAAACCATAAAAAAGAAAGGAACGGCGATGTAGCCCATATTGAGATGGAGCAAATTGGAAATATATTTGTACAGGCTGTTGCTGTAAAAAACGCTTCTGCCGTCAAATAATCCCATGTTAACCGTGTGTTCGATGATCACGAGATAGATCAACGGAATCCGTAGGGTATCCAATATTTCATACAGCTTGCTGTAACGATTCGTTTCGATCATATTTTGGGGTGGGGGTTTAAATGATTCATTTCAGAAATCCCAGCGAATCGAGGTCGTGGGCGAGTTGTTTGCTGAAAAGTTCCGATCCTTTTTTATTTAAGTGCATGGCATTAAAGAAATAAGCCGTATCTTGCGAAATAGGAGAAAAGTTGTAGTCGAGGATAGGAATGTGGTGTTTCGTGGCAATGCTGTCGTACATTTCGTACATCCCTTCCAAGTTTTTTATCTTTTTAGTCAGTTCGATGTAGATGGGGGCATACACAAAAATCACTCGGATGCCTTCCGACCGAGCTTTTGAGAGGTATTGATCAAATAAAGACAAGGATTTGTCATCTTGTCCATAATCAATTTTTTTTTGTTTTTCCAACTCTCTGCCGTCCCATTTTCTGTCGAGCCAATGATATCCGTTTGTTAATGTTTCCTTTTCTGTGAATCGGTCATAATAGAGCCGATATACAGAGCCGATATATCTGTAAAATGGAACATATTTGTCTAAAATGCCAAAATCTTGCTGGTATTCAGAAACGTTCGCAATAAACTCTTTCTCGGAAAAGTAAGGTAAAAACTGACGTTTTTCATAAGAGGCTTCCGTATAGTACATGTCAAAGCAATCGATATTCTGGATAATAGCTTTGGGTTTAGAGTTATATCTTCTGTAGGTATCGTATTTCAGGATTTCCCAATTGATTGGATTTCCAGCGATGCCGAGGTTGTAGCTTCGGCAATTTAATGCGGAGTCTAATATTTGCGGGTTGTATTGCACCGATGCCCTGGATGACCCCATAATGACGACATCCTTTTCTAATTTTCCACTGAAAATATCATTCCAACCAATCAGTGTGCTTATGTTGGATTGTTTTAAATCGCGGGTTATGATTGCATCTTCCAAAAAAGCTAAACCCAGTAAACCCAAAGAGAAAAGAGTGAATGTGATAAGAAACTTTTTCATCGTCAGAATTGAAAATAAATAAATGTATCTGTCAAGAAAGATCCCAGATTGAAGATGACGGCAACCAATACATAATATATCGCAAAGTTCAAAAGATGCGATTTTGTCATCTGTGCCAATCCATGCTCTCTGTTTCGCTGAATCCATTCAACACCCAGCATGCAAGCAATAAAAAACGCCAACATGGATATTTGTACAACGGAAAAAGGTGCTCCGTTCAGCTGAATCAGGCCTTTCAAATATCCCGCTGCCTGTCCGACGGATTCTGCCCTGAACAGCACCAAGCCAAACGCTACCAAGCCGAAGGTTAACAGCATTCTGCCCAAAATGTTGATTTTTGGGAAACCCCAAGCGTATGTTTCGATCTTTTTTTTCTTGAACATGGCGCCCGATAAAATCAGGGGAATGAACAGCAAACCGTGATAAAACCCCCAGAGTACAAAAGTCCAGTTGGCGCCGTGCCACAAGCCGCATAATACGAAATCGACGATAATGGCCAAAATCATACCCCCTTTGCCCCAATCCCGCCACCGGACATTCAGCGGCATAAATACATAATCGGTCAGCCATGAGGTGAGTGAAATGTGCCAGCGCCGCCAGAAATCGGCAATATTCTGCGCAAAAAGCGGATAATTGAAGTTTTGCGTGATTTTCAG
>JAISUH010000058.1 GCA_031272205.1 Dysgonamonadaceae bacterium
CGCGTCGGAATGGGAAACCAAAGCGCAAGACCTCGCCGGTCGTTTCATCAAGAACTTCGCAAAGTTCACCGGAAACGAAACAGGAAAAGCGCTGGTGGCTGCGGGACCGAAGTTGTAAATACATAACATTAAACCTGTTAGGTTTTCAAAACCTAACAGGTTTTAAAAAACGACAGCCGAGAGAAATCTCGGCTGTTTTTTGTGCGTTGTAGAAAAAGTTTTTCCGCTGTGTTTGGTTATAAATTTAAGGATTACAGCCACTTTTGCAAAAATAAATCTTGGGATTTCAACTTGTAACTAATGTTTTTTCAACACTTGGTCGGGTTTTGCCTTCGAATTGGAACGATGTGCAAAGCGAAGTTGTTTGGACCGATTGGGTTGTATTTTAATTTTTGTGGGGCTAAAGTAATACAGCGTAAAGTATTATCTTTATCTTTGTAGCTCAATAGGATCTCAATTTTTAAACGCATTATCACTTATGGGCAAAAAAGCTTTGATTACCGGGATCACCGGACAGGACGGTTCTTATTTGGCCGAATTTTTAATCGAGAAAGGATACGAAGTGCACGGCACATTGCGGCGTTCGTCCTCGTTCAATACCGGGCGCATCGAGCACCTCTATTTTGATGAATGGGTTCGCGACATGAAGCAGCAACGCACCATCAATTTGCATTATGGAGACATGACCGATTCCAGTTCGCTTATCCGCATCATCCAAAGCATCCAGCCCGACGAAATCTATAATTTGGCGGCGCAAAGCCACGTGAAAGTAAGTTTCGACGTGCCGGAATACACGGCCGAAGCCGATGCTGTCGGAACGCTCCGCTTGCTGGAAGCCGTTCGCATATTGGGTCTGGAGAAAAAAACAAAGATTTATCAGGCTTCTACCTCCGAGCTTTTCGGATTGGTTCAGGAAGTACCGCAAAGTGAGACAACTCCTTTTTATCCGCGAAGTCCATACGGGGTTGCAAAACTGTACGGTTTTTGGATTACGAAAAATTACCGCGAGTCCTACGGAATGTTTGCCGTGAACGGTATTCTGTTCAATCACGAAAGCGAACGGCGTGGCGAAACTTTCGTAACCCGCAAGATTACGTTAGCCGTGGCGCGAATCGTTCAGGGAATGCAGGACAAGTTGTACATGGGGAACCTCGATTCGCTGCGCGACTGGGGTTATGCCAAAGACTACGTGGAGTGTATGTGGCTGATTCTCCAGCACGATACGCCTGAAGATTTTGTTATCGCTACGGGACAGATGCATTCGGTGCGCGAATTTTGTACGCTGGCCTTCGCCGAAGCGGGAATCCAACTCAAATGGGAAGGGAAAAGCCTTGATGAAAAGGGGATTGACGTTGCCACAGGGAAGGTTCTGGTGGAGGTTGATCCGAAATATTTCCGTCCGGCAGAGGTAGAACTGTTACTTGGCGACCCGACAAAAGCAAAAACATTATTGGGATGGAATCCCACCCGAACATCATTTGGAGAATTAGTCAAAAAAATGGTGGAACATGATATGCGCTTTGTGAGAAAATTGAAACTGAGAGCCGAAAGCTAAAAACCCAAAAAGATGGACAAAACAAGTAAAGTCTTTGTTGCCGGACATCGAGGATTGGTGGGTTCGGCGATTTGGAAAAACCTGCAAGAGAAAGGTTATGCCAAGCTTATCGGCCGCAGGCACAACGAGCTCGATTTATTGGACGGAAGAGCTGTACAGCGCTTTTTTGACGAAGAGAAACCCGAATACGTTTTCCTTGCGGCGGCGCACGTGGGGGGCATTGCTGCCAACAATACCTACCGCGCCGATTTTATCTACAAAAATTTGCAAATCCAAAACAATGTCATCGGCGAAAGTTTTCGGCACGGCGTCAAAAAACTGCTTTTTCTCGGTAGCACCTGCATCTATCCGAAAAACGCCCCGCAGCCCATGTCCGAAGATTCGCTGCTCGCTTCGCCGCTCGAATATACCAATGAACCTTATGCCGTGGCAAAAATCGCCGGATTGAAAATGTGCGAGAGTTTTAACATCCAATATGGGACCAATTACATCGCCGTGATGCCCACAAACCTTTACGGGCCGAACGACAATTTCGATTTGGAACGAAGCCACGTATTACCGGCAATGATCCGCAAAATCCATTTGGCGAAAGCGTTCATGGAGAACGATTGGACGGCCATCCGTAAAGACCTCGACGCCCGCCCGATTGAACATGTGTCGGGGAAAAGCAGTCCGAAAGAAATAGCCTCAATGTTGGAGAAATACGGCATTTCTGCGGCGCAGCTCACCCTTTGGGGAACGGGAAAACCCTTGCGCGAATTTTTGTGGAGCGAGGAGATGGCCGATGCCTGCGTTTTCATCATGGAGAACGTGGATTTCTCCGATTTGACGAAAGAGAAAACCGAAATCAGAAATTGCCACATTAACATCGGGACGGGGAAAGAAATCAGCATTGCGGGGTTGGCGCAACTCATACAAAAGAGGGTAGGGTATGGGGGCAAGATTGTTTTCGACGCTTCGATGCCCGACGGGACGATGCGGAAACTGACCGACGTATCAAAGCTGAACGCCCTTGGCTGGCGGCATAAAATAGAGATTGAAGAAGGTGTAAACCGAATGTACAATTGGTATTTGGAGTGATTCTTTTTTGATTCCGTTATTCCTCTCTTTCCTTGTAAGCCGCCCAACATTCCATCACATTGTTCACATAATTGACCGTCTCTTCCGCACGAAAATAGCCAAAACGACAAACTGTGTCGTCGTAGTACTTCTCAAGTCGTTTCAGTTCGAGGTATTTTTCCACGTTATCGGCCCAAACGTTGGCGTCGGCATGGTATTTTCTTGCCAATGCGCGGGCATCAAGGATATGCCCTATCCCTGCATTGTAGGACGCTAAAGCCATTTTTATGCGTTCGTTGATGTTTTCTATGGCAGAAAACGATCCGAGCAATTTTTTCAAGTATTTGGCTCCTGTGAAGATGTTTTTATCGGGGTTGAACATCTCGTCGCGTCCCAAGCCCAGCGATTCGGCGGTGGAAGGCATTATTCCCATCAATCCGCCGGCTCCTGTCCATGCTTCCCCGTCGGGGTCGAACGTCGATTCGAAAAAGGATATTGAGGCCAACAAGCGCCAATCGAGGTCGTATTTTTGAGCCGCTTGTTTGAATTGATCGTCGTAAGGAGATAACTGCCCCGGTTTTAAGCGGGACAGATAGGATGACTTTGGCGAAAAAGAGAAACCCTTCGCTTTTTCGAAATAGCGCTTCGATATCCGTCGGTAGTTGGGTGTGATGTTTTCCTGCGCGAACCACACATTTAACGAATCGGCAAGGATGGGCATGTCTTTCCGCACAGCCCAGGACGAGCGCTGGTCGAAACTCACGGGAAGCGAAATATCGATGTTTCGGAAATACGTCCGATTGATTTTCGCAATGTATTCGTCGGCAACCGTATAATGAATCGTCCCGTTCGACACCATCCGGATAAGATCTTCATCCACAATCGTATCTTTTTCTACATCGCGGATGATAATTCCGCCTCCCAATTCGCGGTTCAAGTTTTTCAAGCGCTGGTCGTACTTCGTGTCGGATTTCACATAAACCTCCTTCCCTATCAGGTCGGGGACATCCTTTATCAGCGTATCTTTCAATCCTTTGCGTTGCACCAAAACCTGATGCGAAACCTGTGTCAAACCGCAGTAAATGAGCGAGTCTTTCAATGAATTTTCGATCGGCACATCGTAAGCAATCACATCGCCCTCGCCATTCAGCAACATATCAACAAGCACATTGGAATTGACCGCCGTTTTAATTTTTGGCGTTAAGCCGTGGCGGTCGCAAAAATCTTTTATCATGTCGTAATGGAAGCCCATCGGCTGGTCGCGATAGATAAAATAAGATATTGAAGTGTTGAGCGTCAGAATATTAAGCGTATCTTTTTCCACTATTTCGGGAAAATCATAGCGCCGGTGTTTTCTCATCGAAAAATCACAAGAAGAAACGACAAAAAGCAAGACGGGCAGGTAAAAACCGAGGAGGATCCGATAACTGCGATTCGATTTACTTTCCATAGAAATCACGGATTCTGGGTTGAACGAGATGCAAACTTACCGATTTTTTCCGATTTAAAACCAATAAGTGAAAGAAAAAGTGCAGGACACTTCTTCCGAAAAATTCGACAGAAAATATAACTGTTTGTTTGTCAATTAGAAATATTTCTTTTATTTTTGCGGAATAACCCTTATCCAAAGCCATTATGAAACGTAGATTTTTGATACTATTGCTGTTTTGTTTTTGTGGACGTCTTCTTCTGACTGCCCAGAGCGACTGGCGGACCTATCTCGAACAACTTGCCGAGGATGATTTGGACGAAACGACCATCGAAAACATGTATGAAGAATTGCTTCAATTTGAATCCAACCCGATGAATTTGAATACTGTAACGCGGGAACAATTGGAGCGGTTTCCCTTGTTGTCGCTCGAAGATGCGGCCCATATTTCGGATTTTTTGCAGAAAAACCGCCCTGTTTATACCGTTTACGAACTGCGTAACGTTCCCCGCCTCGAATATTCCACGATAGAATTGGTTCTCCCCTTTTTTTACGTGGGGGAGGGTGAAAAACCCAAACAGCCCGGCCTGAAAGAGATGCTGAAATACGGACGCAACGATTTGCAGTTCCGATTCGACAAAACCCTCACGAAACGAGCCGGATACGGAGAATTTTCCGACAGTATCATAGCCAAATATCCCAACCGAAAATACCGCGGCGAGGATTTTTACACTTCACTTCGATACGCATTCGCATACCGCGACAAAATTCAATTCGGATTAACGGCCGAGAAAGATGCGGGCGAAGCGTTTTTCCAAAAAGATTACGCCAAGGGCTACGACCACTATGGGTTTCACCTTATCCTGCGTGATTTCGGCAAACTGAAAACGCTGGCTGTCGGCGATTACCGCCTTTCCTTTGGGCAGGGCTTGATTCTCAATAACGATTTTTTCGCTTCGAAAAGCTGGGGGACAGAGAACCTGATCCGCCGCACGCAAGTTCCCAAGCGGCATTTTTCAACGGCCGAGAACGGTTTTTTCAGGGGAGCGGCCGGGCTTGTATCGCTGAATGATTTTGCCCTAACGCTGTTCTACTCCAATAAAAAAATCGACGCCAATCTGTCGGATAACGGCGACATCACTTCCTTCAAAACCGACGGTTACCACCGCACGCCGCTCGAAATGGAGAAGAAGCACAACACGCGCGAACAGGTGATGGGAGCCAACGTCAATTATCGCAAAAACCGTTTGCAGATTGGCTTTAGCGGCGTTTATAACAACTACGACCGAATGTACAATCCCACGTTGCGCAACTACAATCGGTATTGGCTCCGCGATTCGGCCAACGCCAACGCCAGCGTCGATTATTCGTACCGCTTTTCCAAAGTAACGGTGGCGGGGGAGACGGCCATTGCCAAAAACGGCGCTGTCGCCACGCTAAACGCCGTTTATTATTTTCCTTCGCAATCGCTCTCGTTTACGGCGCTGTACCGCAATTACCCGATTTCTTATAACGCGCTTTACGCCAGGGCTTTTTCGGAAAACAGCAGCCTGCAAAACGAAAACGGGTTTTACCTTGGCAGTACGTTTCGCCCTTTCAGAAAAATGGCTGTTACCACGTATATCGATTATGTGCGCTTCCCGTGGCTGAAATACGGCATAGATACGCCGTCGCGAGCCATCGATTATTATTTCCTGACGACTTATTCTTTTTCCCGATCTTCTTTTTTCGAAGCGCGGTATAAATTCAAGCAGAAAGAGAAAAACACCGCGTATCCCGACGATAAATCGTCCTCGGTTTTGCCCTACGATACGCACAAAATCCGACTCCGGTATTCCAACTCCCTTGCGAACGGATGGAGTTTCCGCACAACGGCCGACGCTGCATGTTACAAAGAGAAGCATTTCTCGAAAGAATCGGGCTATATGCTTTCGCAAAACGTCAGTTACCGCGGCGACGCGAAATGGAACGGCGATTTTTTCGCCGGATATTTCAGTGCCGAAACCTACGATGTTCGCCTCTACTCTTACGAGCGTAACATATTGAGTACCTTTTACATGCCATCGTTCTACGGAGAAGGAATCCGCATTGCTCTTTCCCTGAAATATTTGATAACACCCCGCCTGTCAGTCTCGGTCAAAAGCGGCTATACACGCTATTTCGACCGAGACGTCATCAGCTCAGGGACGGAACAAATCGACGGGAACAGCCGCCTCGACATCTATACCTATTTGCGCTGGCGCTTTTGAAGGAAAAACGTGTAAACGATAATCTGCCGATGATTCGGATATAAACCTTACTCAGGCTCAAAGGCAAACCCCCAGATTTATCCCGGTATAAACCTTTGTTCCCGATCCGGGAATGATGTTTGTGGATGAAACTATTCCGGAATAAAGCAAATTTTTTATAAGGTAGAAATCGATGTCTATCGCAATATTGAAAACCATTTTTTTGATGCCTTCGGCGTAGCCTGCTCCCCCCGACGGTTTCAGAATGACAAAATCGTTTTCCTTCGAGATGGGTGTCTTCACTGTCCCATAGATGAAATAGTTGTTATCCCGTTGCGCGACATCTCCTTCCTCAAATGCGCCTTTTATCCCGATTCCCACGGCTTTTCCGAAATAATATTCCCCGTAAACCAAAAATTCGCGGTTGTTTTTTTGATTTTCGGGATAGAGCGAACTCAGGCCGAGAACTATTTTTTTAGACGAATTTTCCTGCGGAAACACAGATCCGAAGGCAATGGAAAGAAAGAAAAAACTTACGATAATTTTTTTGAGTGTCATTGTTTATTGTAGTTTTTTTACTCAACATAATTATACAAAAAAACAATTGTTGAATGCATTTTTGTTGCAAATTTTGACATAAGGAAAAACTATTTTTCCCACTTTTTGACACAAAATTTGCGATTTAAGCGAAAAATTTGCGCAATCGAGTCGCAAGTCTTTCAAATTTTGCGAAATGAGAAAGTGCCTTTTTCAAATTGTGTCATTTTTTGCAATTTTACGCCAAGCACAAAAATATTCCTCAAAAGCGGCATTTACCTTATTTCATAGACAAAAAAATTGTTTTTTTGCGCTCTGTTTTCACGCTCTTTACATCAGAGAGGATGCCCCCCGGCAAAAAATCAAATAAATTTGTTTTTTGCTCTCGACTTTCACTATCTTTGCATCCAAAACGAAAAGCCGCAAGGCACACCCGATTTATAAATGGCACACCCTTTGTTGCAAATTGATTCCCTGTCGAAGAGCTTCGGCGATTTGGTTTTGTTCCGCGATATCTCTTTCGGCATTGCCGAAGGCGACAAAATGGGTTTGATTGCCAAAAACGGGGCGGGAAAAACCACCTTGCTCAATATTATTGCGGGTCGAGAACCTTACGACGCGGGTCGCGTTGTTTTCCGTAACGGCATTCGGGTGGCTTACCTTGAGCAATCGCCGCAATTTGATCCCGATTTGACGGTGTTGGAAGCCTGTTTCCAAACCGATAACGAAACGGTGAAGGTCATCGCCCGTTACGAAGAAATCATCGCTTCGGGAACACAGGACGGGCTCGATGACATTCTTGCGCAGATGGACTTGCACAAGGCATGGGATTACGAGCAAAACATCAAACAGATATTGGGGCGGCTGAAAATCACCCGTTTCAACCAAAAAATCGGCGAATTGTCGGGCGGCCAAATCAAGCGCGTGGCGATGGCTAACGCATTGATAGGCGACCCCGAACTGCTCATCCTCGACGAGCCGACCAACCACCTCGACCTCGACATGGTGGAATGGATCGAAGACTACCTGAGCCGCTCAACCATCAGCTTGTTGATGGTTACGCACGACCGTTATTTCCTCGATCGTGTTTGTTCGCAAATCATTGAAATAGACGGCAGCCAACTCTTTTCATACAAAGGAAACTATTCCTTTTTTCTCGAAAAACGGGACGAGCGGGCGGCATCCCAAACCGCCGAAATAGACCGCGCACGGAATCTCTTACGTAAAGAACTCGAATGGATGCGCCGGCAACCGCAAGCACGCGGTACGAAAGCCAAATCACGCATCGATGCCTTTTATTTGCTCGAAGAGAAAGCGAGGCAACAAAAACAGGCGCAAAACCTGAAATTGGAAGCAAAAGGCAGTTATATCGGCAACAAGATTTTCGAAGCGGAGCATGTCGGCAAGCGCTTTGGGGATACCGTTATCACCCGCGATTTCAATTACATTTTCACCCGTTTCGAAAAAATGGGTATCGTCGGCAATAACGGCTCCGGAAAATCCACCTTCGTGAAGATGCTGCTCGGATTGGAACCGCTCGACGAGGGGCGTTTCGATATCGGCGAGACAGTGAATTTCGGCTATTACAGTCAGGACGGCTTGGAATTTGACGCGCAAACGAAGGTATTGGACGTGGTGCAAAACATCGCCGAAGTCATCGATTTGGGCAACGGCAACCGCCTCACGGCGTCGCAATTTCTGCAATACTTCCTTTTCCCGCCCGAAAAACAGCACAATTTTGTATATAAGTTGAGCGGCGGCGAAAAGCGGCGACTTTACCTCTGCACGGTGTTGATCAAAAATCCCAATTTTTTGGTGTTAGACGAGCCGACCAACGATTTGGACATCGTTACGCTAAACATCCTCGAAGATTACCTGAGTTCGTTTAAAGGCTGTCTGATTGTGGTTTCGCACGACCGTTATTTCATGGATAAGGTGGTCGATCACCTGTTGGTGTTTGAGGGTGGGGGAGAGATCAAAGATTTTCCCGGAAATTACACGCAATACCGCAAGTCGAGTGTTAAAACCGAAGAACCTGCAACCGTCAGGCAAGAAACGGCTCCGAAAAAGGCAAAAACGGCCGAGAAAACGAAACTGACCTTCAAAGAGCAGCGGGAGTTTGCACAATTGGAGGACGAAATCGCGTCTATGGAAGACGAAAAGATGGCGCTCACACAATCGCTCTCATCGGGAAGGTTAGGCGCGGAAGAACTTGTTACAGCCTCAAACCGCATCGCCGAACTGATGGGTCTGATTGACGAAAAAACGGCACGATGGCTCGAATTGAGCGAATATTGTTGATGAAATGTTATTGGCGAATGCAAATATGTATGTAGCTGATTTTAAATAAAAAAACGCAAATGGAAATCACCGTAAACGCCGCTCTTCGAAGGTGGAAAACGACGTTTTTCACCATGGAAAAACTGACCATAGTCTATGCGCTTGTCAGCGGGCTGATTGTCGTCGGCTTGTGGCGACAGCTCGACGACCCGATGCGGCAAATTCTTGCCCGAATCATCATTGTGGGAATCATCATTGTGTTGAGTTTTTCGGACAAACTGTTTCGTAACAAAAAATTCTCCGGATTTATCCGCGTCTGTTTTCAATTGTCGCTTTTATCATATTGGTATCCGGATACGTATGAATTGAATAAGTTTTTCCCGAATCTCGATTCTTTGTTTGCTTCCCTTGAGCAAAGCGTTTTCGGATTTCAACCTGCATTGGATTTCGCTCCGCGTTTCCCGTCGTTATGGATAAGCGAGGCTTTCCATCTCGGCTATTTTTCGTATTATCCGATTATTTGTCTTGTTACGTCGTATTGCTACTTTTTCCGTCCAAACGATTTTAAGCGCTTTTCAATGCTTTTGCTCGGTTCTTTTTTTGTTTACTACCTGATTTACATTTTTCTGCCCGTCGCCGGTCCGCAGTTTTATTTTTATGCCATCGGCATGAAGAACGTGCAGGCTGCCAATTTTCCCGCGATAGGCGATTATTTCCGGTATCATCGGGAATTGCTGCCGAATTTCCATCAAACCGACGGCTTTTTTTACCGCTTGGTGGAAATGTCGCAAAAAGCGGGCGAGCGGCCGACGGCCGCTTTCCCCAGTTCGCACGTGGGGATATCGACGGTGTTGACGCTTTGGCTGTTACGGAACAACCTGAAATGGGGATTTCTCCTCATCCCGTTCTATGTGTTGCTTTGCGGGGCAACCGTTTACATTCAGGCTCATTATGCGATTGATGTGCTGGCCGGATGGATAACGGGCTTTCTTTTTTTCGGGCTGTTTTATATTCTTCCGTTAAAAAAGGCAAAAATCAATAGTTGAAAAGATGAAAACGATGATAATGAGGTCTTTGCCACAAAGAAGCAGAGACAATATATAACACCGTGTTTTTGTAGATACGGTGCGTATATTGTCTTTGCGAAACATCCAAGCCTTTTCGCCGCTTTTTGCTTTCATGCTTTTGCGCTTTTTTGTATTTTTGTATTCTCTTTAAAATTCGAGCGCATAGAAAAATGGAAGAAATCCTCAATCAGTTGAATCCGGCCCAACGTGCCGCAGTTGAATTTTGCGACGGGCCTTCGCTGGTGATTGCCGGTGCGGGTTCGGGTAAAACGCGCGTACTGACCTACAAAATCGCCTATCTGCTTAATCAAGGACTTCCGCCATGGTACATCCTCGCGCTAACGTTTACGAACAAGGCCGCCCGCGAGATGAAGACGCGCATAGCCGAATTGGTAGGCGAAAAACGGGCGCGTCGTTTGTGGATGGGCACTTTCCACTCTATTTTTGCGCGTATTTTGAGGATGGAAGCCGAACGCATCGGGTTTCAATCCAACTTCACGATTTTCGATTCGACCGATTCCAACAATCTTATCAAGCACATTATCAAAGATATGGGCTTGGATGCCGAAAAAAGTTATAAGCCGGGCGGGGTGCACAACCAGATTTCGCGTGCGAAAAACGCATTAATCACGCCCGCGATGTATGCCCGAAATAAGGAATTAGCTGATTATGACCGAAATTCGGGGCGTCCGCGCCTTTTCGAGATATACCAGCAATATCAGCACCGGCTCCGTTCGGCCAACAGTATGGATTTTGACGATTTGCTGGTTTACACCAATCTGCTGTTTCGCGACCATCCCGATGTGCTGGAAAAGTACCGCAACCAGTTTCAATACATTTTGGTGGACGAGTATCAGGATACCAATTTTGCGCAACACCTGATTGTGAAACAGTTGGCTGATGCACATCACCGTGTGTGCGTGGTGGGGGACGATGCGCAGAGCATCTATTCGTTTCGCGGGGCGAATATCGATAACATCCTGAAATTTAAATCAAATTATCCTGAAACGCACGTTTTTAAACTCGAACGCAATTACCGTTCCACGCAAAACATTGTGAATGCGGCTAACAGCCTCATAAAGAAGAATAAAGAGCAGATATTCAAAGATGTATATTCCGAAAATGAGGTTGGCGAAAAGATAGAAATCGTCAGCGCGTTTTCCGATTTTGAGGAGGGGATTATTGTGGCGAATAAAATAGCGCGTATCCATCTCGAAAACCACGTTTCCTACGGCGAATTTGCTATTTTGTACCGCACAAACGCACAATCGCGTATCTTTGAGGAGTCCTTGCGGAAAATCAACATTCCCTACCGCATCTACGGCGGATTATCGTTCTACCAGCGGAAAGAAATCAAAGACGTGATCGGCTATTTCAGACTGATTGTCAATCCCGGCGACGAGGAGGCGTTCCGCCGCGTCATTAATTATCCGGCGCGGGGCATCGGCGATGTTACGGTGAAGAAGATTTCCGACACAGCGCAACAGCATGGCGTAAGCTTGTGGCAAGTTGTCTCGGCGCCCTTGGAATACAATCTGAATGTAAATTCGGGCACAGCAAAGAAATTATCTGATTTTCATAATCTTATCGATGGGTTTATTGACGAAAACGAGAGTATGGACGCATACAGTTTGGCACAACTTGTGCTCAGAAACACGGGCATCGCCAAAGAATCTTACGACGATAAGACGCCCGAAGGCATGAGCCGTGCGCAAAACATACAGGAATTGCTGAACGCGGTGAACGAGTTCGTGGAGTCGCGGCAAGAACAGGGCGAAGAGGAGATCAGCCTTGTGGATTTCCTTTCGGAAATCTCGTTGCTTACCGATCAGGACACCGATAAAGAGGCGGAGAACGAAAAAGTAACGCTTATGACCGTTCATGCGTCGAAGGGTTTGGAGTTCGGGCATGTGTTTGTCGTGGGGATGGAGGAAGATTTGTTCCCCTCGATTATGGTGAAAACCGATATTCGCGGATTGGAAGAAGAGCGGCGGCTGTTTTACGTTGCCCTGACCCGCGCCGAAAAAACATGCACCATAACCTTTGCCAAAAGCCGTTTCAAAAACGGGCAGACCAATTCTGCACGGGAAAGCCGTTTCCTCTCCGAGATCGATAAAAGTTTGGTGTCGATGGAGCGCAATACACTTGCCGGAGCGCCGCCGTCCGACGGTTTTTGGAATATGATGCGGCAAGAGCGCGAAAACAGGACGCCGCTAAGCGTGCCTGCATCATCCGCACTTCCCGAAAAACCGCGCAATGCCGTGCCTGTGCAATATTCGGGCGGCTCGTCGGCGCCCCTGTCCGAAGAAGCTAAAGCTTTGCAGGCGGGCGATACCATTGAGCACGAACGTTTTGGCCGAGGGAAGGTTATTTCGGTTGAACAGGACGACGGCAATCGGCGTGCTTTTGTCGATTTTGAATCGGCGGGGCAAAAACAACTGCTGCTCAAATACGCCAAATTCAGGATTGTCGGGAAAGAATAAATGGGTGAACGAAAACCCCGTCGTAAATCGCAGGGACGTAAATAGAAAATCTCCGAAATAAATCGTATCTTTGCGTTTTTAAAGCGTAAAAGCAAATGAAAATCCAAATCATCAACGGCCCCAACCTCAACCTGCTGGGCGTGAGGGAGCCGGGCGTTTACGGAAACGAATCGTTTGAAGCCTGTTTCGAGAAATTGAAAAAGGAAAATCCCGATGTGGAACTGCATTATTTTCAGTCGAATGTGGAGGGCGAAATCATCGACAAGATTCAGGAGGCGGGATTCGGCTACGGAGGAATTATCCTCAATGCCGGAGGCTATACGCACACATCGGTGGCAATCCGCGACGCCATAAAAGCCGTGCGTACACCCGTTGTGGAAGTTCATATCTCCAACATTTACGCCCGCGAAGAATTCCGCCACAGGTCTATGATTTCGGCGGTTTGTATCGGATCGATAGCCGGATTCGGGCTCTATTCCTACGATTTGGCTGTTCAGGCTTTGAAGACTGCCCGAAAAGAGGATTCATAAATGGTTTTGAAAGGGAAAAAAGTACATGCGAAAATATACCAAGATTATAGCGACGATTTCGGATAAAAGATGCGAAGTGCCTTTTATTCAGCAACTTTATGACGAAGGAATGAATGTGGTGCGGATGAACTCGGCGCATTTGGACGAACAAGGATTCACGAAGATCATCAACAACGTGAGGGCGGTATCCAAAAATATCGCCTTGTTGATAGATACCAAAGGACCTGAAATACGCACGACGGTTGCTGTCGAGCCTATTGTACTGAAAACGGGCGAACACATCCGCATTGAAGGGAATCCCAACGGAATTTCTTCACGTGAGGTCATATATGTGTCTTACCGCAATTTGGCAAAGGAATTGGAGCCGGGCAAAGATATTCTAATCGACGATGGGGAGATAGACCTGAAAGTGGTTGAAATTCACGAAAATTATTTGGTTTGCAGCGTTCAAAACGACGGTGTTGTCGGAAGCCGCAAAAGTGTGAACATACCCGACGTGCGCATCAATTTGCCTTCGTTGACGGAAAAAGATAAAAAAAACATCCTGTTTGCCGTTGAACACGGTCTCGATTTTATCGCCCATTCTTTTGTGCGCAACAAACAGGATGTATTGGAGGTACAGGCCATTTTGGATGCATACAACAGCCCCATAAAAATCATCGCGAAAATAGAAAATCAGGAGGGAGTGGACAACGCCGACGAAATATTGGATGCCGCTTACGGCATCATGGTTGCACGCGGTGATTTGGGCATTGAAGTGGCGCAGGAAAAAATTCCCGGCATCCAGCGACGCTTGATACGAAAAGCCATCCATCATCGCAAGCCGGTTATTGTGGCCACGCAGATGCTCCATTCCATGATTCAGAACCCGCGCCCCACACGGGCAGAGATCACCGATATCGCCAATGCCATCTATTACCGCACCGATGCGGTTATGCTCAGCGGCGAAACGGCTTACGGAAAATATCCGGTGGAAGCGGTACGGGTGATGGCGAAAGTGGCTTACGAAGCCGAAATAACAAAAATGACGGAAAACGACATATCCGTGCCTCTCAATGCCAACGACGGCCACGAAGTTACCGATTTCTTGGCAAAGCAGGCGGTGAAAACGGCTAAGATGTTGAACACGAAAGCCATTATAACCGACAGTCATACAGGGCGTACGGCGCGGGTATTGGCGGCTTTCAGAGGGACAAGTCCCGTATATGCCATGACCACTACCGAGCGGGTAGCCCGCGAATTGGCATTGTCTTACGGCGTTTGGGCTGAATATCAAGAGGGCAGGGGGTTGGATAACACCAAAGAAAGTCGCCGCTCCTACTATATTCACGCCATCGAAAAGCTGATATCGAACCACATGCTCAAACCCGAAGACCGTGTTGCATACATGGGGGGGAGTTTTGGCGAACTGGGAGGAACTACCTATCTCGACGTGAGCGAAGCATGGAAAATTTTGGAGGCGAAAGAAAAATACAACCTCCCCGATTTCACAATGTAAAAAATGACGATTGACGAATACGTTAAAAAACATATAGATGAAGAACCCGCTCTGTTGAAACAGCTTAAACGGGATACCCACGTGAAGCTGTTGCACCCGCGCATGGTGTCGGGGCATTTGCAGGGGCGGCTGTTGAAGATGTTGGTGCAAATGATTTGCCCTTTAAATGTATTGGAATTAGGCACTTATACCGGATACTCGGCCTTGTGTATGGCCGAAGGCTTGGAGCAAGCCGGCGCGATGATCCATACGGTGGAAATCGACGATGAAATGGGCGATTTTATCCGAAACTACTTCGAAAAATCGGAGTATGGAGATCGAATCCGCCTGTATATCGGTGATGCGACAGAGGTCATACCGTCTTTCGATGACGCCTTTTTCGACTTGGTTTTCATCGATGCGGACAAACGACGGTATTGGGATTATTTCGAATCGGTTTTGCCGAAACTGCGCAAAGGCGGTTTTGTGATTGCCGATAACACGCTCTGGAGCGAAAAAATATTGGAACAGCCGGCAAGCAACGATTGGCAGACAAAAGGAGTACTGGAATTTAATGAAAAACTGAAGGACGACGACCGCGTGGAGAAGGTCATATTGCCTATCCGCGACGGATTGACGCTCATCCGAAAAAAATAGTATATGGAATCCAACAGGCAACAAAAAATAAACCGCCTCATTCAGAAGGAACTCAGTGAGATTTTTCTGCTCGAAACCAAGAAGATGCACGGCGTGCTGGTATCGGTTACCAACGTGCGCGTATCACCCGATTTGGGTATGGCGCACGCTTACCTGAGTATCTTCCCGTCGGAGAAGGGCTCCGAGATACTCGGCAACATCAACGCGAACGTGAGATCGCTGCGGTTTGAATTGGGAAAACGTCTGGGAAAACAGCTCCGGATCATTCCCGAATTGATGTTTCACCTCGATGATTCGCTTGATTACATTGAAAATATAGACAGATTATTGAAAACCGATTAAAATAAGTGTCCGTTGAACCTCCCGTTTTTCATAGCCCGCCGTTACCTTTTCTCGAAGAAATCGCATAACGCTATCAATATAATATCCATTATATCCGTTTGCGGAATTGCGGTCGCTACGATGGCGATGGTGTGCGTGCTGTCGGTTTTCAACGGGTTTGGCAATATCGTCGAGAAGACCTTCGGCGCCTTCGACCCCGATCTGAAAATCGCGGCGAAAAAAGGAAAAGTCTTCAATTGGATGAATGATGATTTTCAACGGGCTTTAACATTGGACGGGATTAACATGGTTTCGGAATCGCTGGAAGAAAATGCTCTTTTCAAGTATCAAGACCGACAGGTTCCGGTAGTAGTGAAAGGCGTTTCGGATGATTTTCGGCTGATGACGGACATGGATGCGCTGGTTATTGATGGTCAATTTAAACTCCGTGAAGATGTGGTGAATTACACGACTATCGGTGCGGGGCTTGCCCTGACTTTGGGCCTTCGTGTCGGATTTGTCAATCCGATAGAGATTTACGCGCCCAAGCGCAACGAACGCATTAATCTTGCCAATCCGGTTTCGGCCTTTACGGTCGGGACAATACAATTGGGAGGCGTCTTCAGCCTGAATCAGCCCAATTACGACGACCAGATGGCGATTGTGCCGATAAAATTGGCACGGGAATGGTTTCTCTATAACGACAGTACGGTTACATCGCTTGATGTAAACCTGCGGCAAGACGTATCGGTAAAAACGATAAAAAAAGAAATTCGGAAAATTATCGGCGATGATTTTTGGGTGATGGATCGCTTCGAGCAACAGGCCGAATCCTACCGGATGCTTCAAATTGAAAAATGGGTAACCTTTCTTATTCTGGCGTTTATTTTGCTCATTGCCGTTTTCAACGTGGTAGGGTCGTTATCGATGCTTATCGTGGAGAAAAAGGAGGATATTGACAGCCTGCAAAATATGGGAGCCGCAACAGGCCTCGTATCGCGTGTTTTTCTGTACGAAGGCTGGCTTATCGCTTTCTTCGGAATTATGGTTGGATTGGTCTTCGGATTGGCGTTGTGCTTGTTACAGCAGCATTTCGGGCTGCTGAGGTTGAGCAATACTCCGGGTGCATATATCGTAGATGCCTATCCGGTGATTGTGAAATTTACCGATATCGTTATCGTTCTTGCCGTGGTAAGCGCGGTGAGTGTGCTGACGGTGCTTTATCCTGTGAATAACTTAAAGAAAAAACTAAATAAAATCTGATTTGATATGAAAATAGCTGTAGTTGGAACCGGTTATGTAGGTTTGGTTTCGGGCGCATGTTTCGCCGAAATGGGAGTGGATGTTACTTGCGTCGATATAGACGAAGGAAAAATAGAAAACCTCAAGCAGGGCATGATCCCCATTTACGAGCCGGGATTGAAGGATATCGTTCAACGAAATTACAGTGCGCAGCGACTGCATTTCACCACCGAATTAGCGTCGGTATTGAACGACGTGGACATTGTGTTTATTGCCGTTGGCACGCCGTCGGGCGAGGACGGGAGCGCCGATTTGTCATACGTGTTCCGTGTGGCCGAAACCATAGCCGAAATCATGACCAAGCCCGTGCTTATCGTTACCAAAAGTACGGTACCTGTCGGCACATCCCACAAAATAAAAGAGGTGGTAACCGCAAAGTTGGCGCAACGGGGTCTTTCGGATTTGGAATTTGATGTAGCCTCGAACCCCGAATTTTTGAAGGAAGGTGCGGCGGTGGAAGATTTCATGAGCCCCGACCGTGTGGTGGTGGGCGTGGAGTCGGAACGCGCCGAGAAACTGATGACGAAACTTTACCGCCCTTTCCTGCTCAACAATTTCCGCGTGATTTTCATGGACATCCTCTCGTCGGAGATGACGAAATATGCGTCGAATGCCATGTTGGCAACGCGCATCAGCTTCATGAACGACATTGCAAATTTGAGCGAGCGTGTAGGAGCCGATGTGAACATGGTGCGCCGCGGATTGGGCAGCGATTCCCGCATCGGGCGCAGTTTCCTTTATCCGGGTTGCGGATATGGAGGAAGTTGTTTCCCGAAAGACATCAAAGCATTGATAAAAGTGGCGGAAGATGCCGGATACGAAATGAAAGTATTGAAAGCGGTAGAAGCGGTAAATGACTTGCAAAAAACCATTCTTTTCCGAAAATTCAGTGAGTTTTTCGACGGAAACATCGCCGATAAGACGGTGGCCGTTTGGGGGTTGTCGTTCAAACCCGAAACCGACGATATGCGCGATGCTCCTTCTATTGATTTGATAAAAAGCTTGCTGTCAGCCGGCGTTTCGGTGCGCGTATATGATCCTGTGGCGATGAAAGAGGCTGCGCATCGTTTTGGCGACGCCATCTATTATGCCGGCGATATTTATGATGCAGCCAACGATGCCGACGCCATTATTGTTCCCACGGAGTGGAAGGAATTTCGTTTGCCGAACTGGCAGATCTTGAAAAAAATCATGCGTTCGCATGTTGTTGTGGATGGGCGCAATATCTATAATCGCGCCGATTTGGAATCGCAAGGATTTGGCTATAAAGGAATAGGGCAGAGATAATCGCAAAAAAGTCATCCTTTCCATAGATTTTTTGTAAATTTGCAGAATTATTTATGACTTCGGGAGTGTAGCGCAGCCGGTTAGCGCGTTTGCTTGACATGCAAAAGGTCGCGGGTTCGAATCCCGCCACGCCCACTTTTTGTTAAGTTGCAGCCCCTTACTGTTTTAATAAGGAATGCGATTGGTAATTTCAAAAATATGGAACTTTCTTCAAAATACAATCCGCAGGAAATCGAGCAAAAATGGTATCAATATTGGCTCGATAAAGGACTCTTTCATTCCGAACCCGACGAGCGCGAACCTTACACCATCGTCATTCCGCCGCCCAACGTTACCGGCGTGTTGCACATGGGGCACATGCTCAACAATACGATTCAGGATGTGCTGGTGCGTCGCGCCCGTATGCAGGGCAAAAACGCCTGTTGGGTGCCGGGAACCGACCACGCTTCCATTGCTACCGAAGCCAAAGTCGTGAATAAACTTGCACAGGAAGGCATCAAAAAGTCGGATTTGACACGCGAAGAATTTCTTGAACACGCTTGGGAATGGACGCGCAAGCACGGCGGCATCATCCTCGAACAACTGAAAAAACTCGGCGCCTCCTGCGATTGGGAACGTACCGCGTTTACGATGGACGAAATCCGCTCACAGTCGGTGATTAAGGTGTTTTGCGACCTCTACGATAAAGGGCTGATTTACCGCGCTAAAAAAATGGTAAACTGGGACCCGCAAGCCCAAACCACCATTTCCGACGAGGAGGTCAATTATAAGGAACAAAATGGGAAATTGTATTATTTGAGATATGCCATTGCCGATAGTGGACTTGCAGGCAACGCCACCACGGAATACGCCATTGTTGCTACCACCCGCCCCGAAACCATTTTCGGCGACACGGCAATGTGCATCAACCCCAACAATCCCAAAACCGCACATTTAAAAGGCAAGCACGTGATTGTGCCGCTCGTCGGCCGCGAAATCCCTGTTATAGAAGACGAATATGTGGATATGGAATTTGGTACGGGCTGTCTGAAAGTTACGCCTGCACACGACATTAACGACTATGCGCTCGGCGAAAAATACAACCTCGAAAGCATTGACATTTTTAACGACAACGCCACGCTCAACGCTGCCGGCGGCGCGTATGAGGGAATGGACAGATTTGACTGCCGCAAAAAAATCGAAAAAGACCTTGAAGAGGCGGGCTTGATGGAAAAAATAGAACAATACACCAACAATGTCGGTTTTTCGGAGCGCACCGATGTGCCGATTGAACCCAAACTTTCTACGCAATGGTTCTTGAAAATGAGCGATTTGGCTAAACCGGCCCTCGAAGCCGTTGAGAGCGACACGATAAAGTTTTTCCCCGAAAAATTCAAAAACACCTACCGATACTGGATGGAAAATATCCGCGACTGGAACATTTCCCGCCAACTCTGGTGGGGGCACCGGATACCGGTGTGGTATGTTTTTGAGGAGAAAGCGGACTAACGGCTATGGTACTTGTCAAAAAAACCGATGCTGAGGAAACTTGGCAGGCGTCGGATTGAACTTTTTTTTCTTTCAATTTGATAGGGGGATGAAAAGAATTTTTCACTACCTTCGCACATTAAAAAATCCCAGACAAGTTATGCGCGAAAAGATTATCATCCTCGATTTTGGTTCTCAAACCACCCAGCTTATCGGACGACGCATCCGTGAGCTGAATACCTATTGCGAAATCTTACCCTATAATAAGTTCCCTTTCGGCGATAAAACGGTGAAAGGCGTAATCCTCTCCGGCAGCCCTTTTTCGGTAAACGACGCCAATGCGTTTAAAACCGATTTGTCCCAAATTCGCTCTCATTACCCGATGTTGGGTATCTGTTACGGGGCGCAATTGCTGGCGCAGTCGTCGGGCGGAGAGGTGGGGCGGAGCGCGTCGCGTGAATACGGGCGTGCACACCTGAACGTGAAAGATCCTTCGGATGCGCTGTTGGGCAATCTGCCCCCCCGATCGCAGGTGTGGATGTCGCACGGCGATACCATTTTGCGCATACCCGATAATTTTCGCGTGATTGCATCAACGGAAGACGTGGAAATCGCAGCCTATAAAATCGATGGAGAGAACACCTGGGCGGTGCAGTTTCACCCCGAAGTTTTTCACACGGAGCAGGGAACAAAAATACTCGATAATTTTTTGCATATCTGCGGCGTAAAGAAAGATTGGACGCCGGGTTCCTTCATCGAATCCACCGTAAAGGAATTAAGAGAAAAATTGGGCAACGACAAGGTTATCCTCGCACTTTCGGGCGGTGTGGATTCGTCGGTGGTTGCCGTACTTTTAAACAAGGCTGTCGGGAAAAATCTGACCTGCATTTTCGTCGATCACGGATTGTTGCGCAAAAACGAGTTTGAAACCGTGCTTGCCGATTACGAGCACTTGGGACTGAACGTTATCGGGGTGAACGCCAAAGAGCGTTTTTACAGAGAATTGGAAGGAGTAAGCGAACCCGAAAAGAAACGCAAAATTATCGGTAAGGGGTTTATCGATGTTTTCGATGAGGAAGCGCATAAACTGACCGATATCAAATGGTTGGCGCAAGGCACTATCTATCCCGATATTATCGAATCGCTTTCCATTACCGGAACAACCATAAAAAGTCACCACAACGTGGGCGGCCTCCCCGAAAAAATGGATTTGAAGTTGTGCGAACCGCTCCGTTTGCTGTTCAAAGATGAGGTGCGCCGCATCGGTCTGGAGCTGGGAATGAAACCGCATTTGGTTTACCGCCACCCCTTTCCCGGTCCGGGACTTGGAATCCGTATTTTGGGCGCTATCACTCCCGAAAAAGTGCGCATAGCGCAAGACGCCGACGATATCTTCATTTCGGGGCTTCGCTCAACAGGTTTGTACGACAAGGTTTGGCAGGCGGGAGCGATACTTTTGCCGGTGCAGTCGGTGGGAGTGATGGGCGACGAACGCACCTACGAAAACACCATCGTTTTGCGTGCCGTAACCTCAGCCGACGCCATGACTGCCGACTGGGCGCATCTTCCCTACGAGTTTTTGGCAAAAATGTCCAATGAAATCATCAATAAGGTGAAAGGCGTGAATCGAGTGGTCTATGATATTTCATCGAAACCGCCTGCAACGATAGAGTGGGAGTGAAGCAAACCGGTTAAATTCCGCTTTCTCAATGCTCGTTTTGCCGGCTCTGAATCTCTTTTTTCAACTCAGGATAAGCAATGCGCGTGTGATAAATCGTTTTCAGTTTGTCTATGAAAACATCCTTTATTGTTCGTATGTTTTTGAAGGTGATGGGCGTATTACTAAAATAGCCTTCGGATACTTGCGCGTCAATCAGACTGTTCACTAACTTGCTAATGGACTCCTCCGTGTATTCGGAGAGGCTGCGCGAAGCGGCTTCCACCGTGTCGGCCATCATCAGTATGGCGGTTTCCCTGCTAAACGGGTTGGGTCCGGGATAACGGAAAAGGCTCTCGTCCACCTCTTTTCCGGGATTCGCGTTTTTCCATGAATTGTAGAAATAGCGGGGCATGCTTGTGCCGTGATGGGTCTCGATAAAATCGATGAGTTGCTTCGGAATGCCGTTTTTTTGAGCGATTTTCACGCCGTCTTTCACGTGACTGATGATAATCTTGGCGCTCTCTTCGAAAGGAAGACCTGTGTGTGGATTCATTCCTGCCACCTGATTCTCTGTGAAAAAAGCGGGATTCTCCATTTTACCGATGTCGTGATACAACGCTCCCGTACGTATCAAAGAGGCATTTGCCCCCAATTTTATAGCGGCGGCCATGGCAAGGTTGGATACCTGCAAAGAGTGTTGGAATGTTCCCGGCGCTTTTTCGGAAAGCTCTTTGAGGAGGGGCTTGTTGATGTTGGACAGTTCCACCATGCTCACTCCGGAAATGAAGCCGAACGTTTTTTCCATCAGATACACTAACGTGTAGGAGAACATGATGAAGATGAAGTTAATCAGGAAATAAATCAAAACGACCCACTCTATCTTATCGAGATTTCCTTCCTGAAACAGCGAAAAACCGATATAAACAACCACGTAAACCAACAGGATAAAAAACGAACTGCGAATCAGCTGCGACCTCTCGGTAAGCTCTTTGAGCATGAATACCGACACCACCGTTACCGCCATCTCTATAACGATAAATTCAAACGGAAAGGGCACCATCAATGAACACAGGATAACGGTGATCAGGCCGGCAAAATTTGCCGTCCGCGAATCGATAAACGTGCGGATGAGGATGGTGAGTATGGCGTAGGGAATAATGTAAACGCTGAACAGGTTGTAACGTATGGTTATTGCGGTGAATACGACGAAAAACGCAATGAGCATCACCATAAACAGCACGTGCTGCCGGTTGTGGTATTCCTTCGGGCGGAAAAACAGCAGGTAGAAGAAAAACGCCCCCATCATGGTGAGGATCAGCAGGAACTGGCCGAGGATGATCCAATTGTTCCGTTCCGTCCCGCCGCTCCGTTCTTCGGTGATGCGTTTCAGCGACAAAAGAATATTATAGGTCTGCGGACTGATGATCTCGCCCTGGTCGATGATTCGTTGTCCGGTTTGTACCAATCCGACCGACGGGGATACCTGTTGTATAAATTCGTTTCGCGCTTTGTCGGAAGTGGAGGCGTCGTAGATCACGTTCTCGCGGATGTAGTTGTTGAGATCGAGCGCTTTCAGCGTGCTTTCCGGCAAACTTTCCGGTCGGTCCTGCATGATTTGCTCGTAAGCGGAGCGGATGGTGGAGAACGATTTTACATCGTAGGAATTGGCCACGTTGTCGGTTTTGATGCGCAACGACTGTGTTTTGGATGTCGAGACCTTGTCGTAGTTATCGGAGCGCATGATGCCGTTCTCATACAGTTTCTTCAATTTATTGCGGATATAGAGGAGATTGTCCGGCGTCATATTTTTGAAGCGCGGGTTAGTGTTCATGTCGGCGTCAAATTCGACCATCGCATTGCTTGCAATTTCGGAATCGAGGATGTAATAGGGTTCGTAATACGTCAGGATGCTGTCCTGCTCCTGTTTCAATTGTGCCGCGTCTTTGTATATGGGGAAATCGAAAGGCGCCGTCAGGAGGCCATACTGCCAGGGACGCCCCTCGTTGAATGCGTATTTAAATGTCCCCTGTTTCGGAAAAACGTAGAGAATCAAGAGGCTGGCCACAATAAAGATTAAGGGCACGAAATATTTCGTTTTAATCCTTAGTTTTTTTAATTTTGAATTCATCGGTACGATCTTTTATGTATAACAATCCGGATGCGAATATGCGAAATTTTTTTTTATAATCGCATCAATTTTATCAATTTTCTAACGATATACGCCATTTTTCCGGTGTGAACGCCCGGCAGTTTTATCCCTTTTTCTTTAGAAAATTCATCGCGGAAATCCCTTGCATGCTCCCAATCTTTTCTCCTTTTTATGCGGTGTTTGGCATCTTTACAAGTCATGATGGAATTTTCTCTATGATAATAGGAATACGCGGTATGGGGGACGGTTACGAGTTTGTTGGCATAATAGACGGCGGGAATCGAAAAAGTCAAATCTTCGATGAGGCGTCCTTCTTCGAAGCGGAGATTGTTCTGCTTCAGAAAATCGAATTTAAACAGATACCGCCAGACGTACCCCCACTTGCCCACGTAGGTTACCTTTAATTTGTCTTGTGTTTTGGTATATACCTTTCTTTTTTTGAAAAGCTGTGTCTTATACCGTTTCTTTTCGTTGATCATGCCGCCGCAGGCCATATCCGCATCTGTTTCCGTAATCGCGGCAACCATTTCTTTATAATAGTCGGCGTTGATACTGTCGTCCGCATCCATAAAATGGATGTACTCGCCTTTGGCTGCGTCAATTCCCGTATTTCTGGCGGCAGAAAGGCCTCGATTTTTCTCGTGTTGAATCAAGCGTACCGGATATTCCCGTACAATATCTGCAGATTTGTCAACCGATCCGTCGTCCACAACGATAATATCCAACTTCTTGTAGGTCTGTAACATCATGTTGTCTAAACACGACTTTATGTATTGTTCTCCGTTAAAAACAGGGACAACAACCGTAACAACAGGTTCTTTTTTCATTGTCATGAAGATGTAGCACTATAACAATTCAAAGTTACGCATTATTTATCGAATGACAGTCAATTGTCCGGCTTTTTCAATTTTTTTACTTTTCCGCAAACAAACGATGGGCGGGGCTTATTGGGACTGTTTATAAAAAAATAAACACATTGACCTTGAAAAAGTACATTGCTAATTGAAAAAGAATTACTTTTGTTGTTCGGAACGGGGTGTTCCGAAGGATGGTTGAATAGGACAAAAAGCAACTATGGATGAAACAACTGATATAAAAAAGAAAAAACTGCTCGTTGATTTGTCGGCGTTGAAAGATGTTTATTGCGGCTTGGGACAAGTTGCGTTGAACTATGGACGGCATTTTATGGAAAACGCAAAAACGATATATGCTGATTATCAAGTTGTTTTGCTTGTCCCGAAGGACTTCTTCGGAAAATTCGGCAATGAGGTGGAGTATATTTCCTCGAGCAGTTGGTTGAGAAAACATTGTCGTTTTTTGTTCCCGAAAGTTGATGTTTGGCACGCCGTACATCAACTCTGCCGTTTCAAACCGGCATACAAACAGACAAAATTTTTGCTGACCATTCACGATTTGAATTATCTGTACGAAAAAAGCGGCTACGAACTTACCAAACGCCAAAGACGGATAAAACGTAAAATTCAACGTGCCGATAAAATTATTTGCATTTCGGAGTTTGCAAAATCGGAAGTTGAAAAACATCACGACCTCACGGGCAAAGATTACAGCGTAATTTTGAACGGCGTGGATAATTTGGAACAACAACTTGCCCAAAAGCCCAAAACAACCATCAAACAACCGTTTTTTTTCTCCATCGGTGTTATTAAGCAAAAAAAGAATTTTCACGTTTTACTCGATTTGATGAAAATTATACCCGAAAAACATCTTTATTTGGCGGGAAAAAACAACACGAAATACGGCGACGCAATCGTTCAACGCATTGAAAATGATAATATTACAAATGTTCATTTGCTCGGCACGATTTCGCAGGAAGAAAAAGTTTGGCTGCTGAAAAATTGCGAGGCATTCTTGTTCCCGTCGCTTTTCGAGGGCTTTGGCCTGCCTGTGATTGAGGCCATGCAGTTTGGAAAGCCGGTTTTTTCGTCCGACAAAACAAGTTTGAAAGAAATTGGTGGCAAATTTGCCTATTTTTGGGAAAATTTCGAGCCGAATGATATGAAAAAAATGATAGATGATAACCTTGATAATCATTTAAAAAACGAGGAATTGCAGGAAAAAGAAAAAGAATATGCCGTATCGTTCTCCTACGAAAAACATTTTGAAGAATATGAAAAAATATACCGCGAACTTTCCCGTTGATTTGGTGTATCTCTGGGTTGACGGCAGCGACGAACAGTGGCTTGCAAAGAAGAATGCCTTTCTGGGAAAAACAACATTTCACAAGGATGTGAATTGCAAAGGACGTTTTGCCGATAACGACGAGCTGAAATTTTCCTTGCGCTCGCTCGAAAAATACGCCCCGTGGATCAGGAAAATTTTTATTGTTACCGACAATCAAATTCCTGATTGGATAGATGTTGAAAATACAAAGATTCAAGTTGTTAATCAGAATGATATTTTGCCCAAAGAAGCGCAGCCCTGTTACAATTCGGTCATCATCGAACATTTTTTGTATAAAATTCCCGATTTGGCAGAACATTTTCTGTATGCCAACGACGATATGTTTTTCAATGCAGCTGTGGAACCCGAAGATTTTTTTGCCGCCGATGGTTATCCGATTGTTCGCCTTCGCCCCTATCCGTTTGCGCAATTTTGGTATTTTGTAAAAAAAATGGCCGGCAAAAAATTGTCCACATATCGAAAAACAATCTTGAAATCAAGTAATTTGATTAAAAATAAATTCAAAAAGCGTTATTGGGGACTGCCGCATCACAACATTGACGCCCATTGCAAGAGCGATTACCGCGATGTGGTAGAAACGGTTTTTGCCGACGAAATCCAACCCACTGTCGTTCATCATACCCGAAACCGGAACGATATTCAGCGGGTGATCTTTTTGTATTATGCGCTGGCTGTCGGACACGGACATTTACGTTCGATCAATCGAACAGAATCGTGCGTGGTGAGGATGCAACGGCGTAATTATCAGCGATATTTCGACAAATATCATCCCAAGCTTGTTTGTATGGAAGACAGCGAGCGGGTTTCAGACGCCAACCGCGAACGTGCCAAAATGTTTTTGGAAACCATTTTCCCTGAAAAATCGGAATTTGAAAGGTGAAGTTCTGATTATTGCAAATAAATTATTATAAAATAATTATTTTTCAAAACTTGATTTTTCGGGCAAAATACTCTGGAAAGCGGTCTCGATATTTTGCATAACTTTCTCATAATTACGGATATGCACATTATCATTGATGCAAATAAGTTTATATTTTTGGCTGCGAATTGCCTCCACTGCTTGCTTTGATTTCAGCACGAGCGGAAACATTTTGGTGTCGTTGTAAGTGTTGTAGGGCTCAAAATTACCGGTGCAAACTTGCCAAGTGCGGAACAGTTCGGGCGTCAAATCGTTCGACTGCCGGAAACGGTGCGTTGCGGCTTCCAAAAGTTCGCTTTCGGCATTTTTCCAGACATCGACAAAGGTGGATTTCAGAAACGGTTGCGCATTGTGCGGCGTACGCAAGGTAACAAATTTCGGATAATGTTTCAGCCAATAATTCAAACGGGCTTTGGAACCGTAAACAGGGTTGTACCATTTGTCGCCGAACTTTTGCATTACCTCCCGTTTATTAAAGTGGGAGTTGATAATATGGATATTGTGTTTCAGCATTTTAGCCCATTGTGAGAAGCCTGAATTGTAACGAAAGACGGCGATATCGTTCGGTAAGCCTCCGGTAAAAAAACGATCTTCTGACAAGTGATTGATCATGAAAAAATCGTCGTTGAAATAGACAAATTCTTCGGTCAAATCAGGGATTTTATGCAAAAAAAACTCAAGCACATTTGAGTTGAAAGTCGGTAAAAACTGCGCGGGAATGTAATCCGAATGGTTTACCAGAGCAATTTTTGGATGATTTTCGTTCAAAAAGTCGGGTTTTTGTCCGCAAGTAACGAAATGGATTTTGCGTACCCATGGAGTGAATTTTTCGATGCCGCGAAACCAGTATTTCAGCAAGCCATAGTCGCGGAAACGCGCCTCCGAAACTTCGTTCTTCGAGTTGTCGATTTTCCCCGAATAGGATGCAAATTCTTTTTGCCATTTCGGGTCATTCATGTCCACCCAGGTAATCACAAAATCCATGGCCATAAAATTACAGGTTTATCGATGAAACGGCCTTTTTCAGTCGTTTGATGCTTTCTTCTTTCCCGATCAGCGTGGTGATGTCGAAGATATGCGGCCCTTTCCCTTCGCCGACCAACGCCAAGCGGAATACGTTCATCACGTTTCCGAGGTGATAGTGCTTGTCCTCGATCCACTTCATGATGATTTTTTCCTGATTTTTTGCCGAAAAATCGTCCATTTCCTGCAATATCGCAATCAATTCCTCCATTTGTGCGGGTGATTCGGCTTTCCAGCGTTTCTTCACGGTCTTTTCGTCGTAGGACGTGGGGGCAACGAAGAAAAACGACGATTGTTGCCACAATTCCGGCACAAAACTGACACGGTCTTTCATCAGGCCGACCACTTTCTCCACATATTCAGGCTTTGCCGACACGCCTTTTTCGGCGAGGACAGGCAGGAAACTTTGCGCAAGCTCGCCGTTTGGCGTGGATTGTATGTATTTGTGGTTGAACCACTTGGCTTTCTCATAATCGAATTTAGCCCCGCTTTTGCCGGCTCGGTCAAACGAAAACAGCTCGATGAGTTCCTTCAGTGAAAAAATCTCCTGATCGTTGCCGGGATTCCATCCCAACAGGGCTAAAAAATTGATAACCGCTTCGGGCAGGTAACCGCTTTCGCGGTATCCCGACGATAGTTCGCCTGTTTTGGGGTCTTTCCATTGCAGGGGGAAAACGGGAAATCCAAGGCGGTCGCCGTCGCGCTTGCTCAACTTCCCGTTTCCTTCGGGTTTGAGCAGCAAGGGTAAATGCGCAAATTGCGGCATGCTGTCTTCCCAGCCGAGGCTGCGGTAAAGCCACACGTGCAGCGGCGCCGACGGCAGCCACTCTTCGCCGCGGATAACGTGCGAGATGTTCATCAGGTGGTCGTCCACCACATTGGCCAAGTGGTAGGTGGGCAATTCGTCCGCCGATTTGAAAATCACCTTATCGTCCAATACCGATGAGTTGATGACCACTTCACCGCGAATCAAATCGTTTACCTTGATGTCGATGCCGGGTTCTATTTTGATGCGCACCACGTATTGAGCGCCGCTTTCGACAAGCGATTGCACCTCTTCTTGCGACAGCGTGAGCGAATTGCGCATCTGCACGCGCGTGGTTGCGTCGTATTGGAAATTGTTGATCGACGTACGTTTTGCTTCGAGCTCCTGAGGCGTGTCGAAAGCAAGATATGCCGCGCCTTTGTCCAACAATTCGCGGACGTATTGGTGATAGATTTCTTTCCG
The DNA here is from genome assembly GCA_031272205.1 of Dysgonamonadaceae bacterium. GTDB lineage: Bacteria > Bacteroidota > Bacteroidia > Bacteroidales > Dysgonomonadaceae > JAISUH01. The sequence goes on from JAISUH010000058.1 coordinate 28,861, forward strand.
TTCCGACTGGCGGTAGGGCTCAAATTCGCCGCCTTTCGACGGGCTTTCGTCGTATTCCAAGCCCAGCCATTGAAACGCATCTTCGATGTATTGTTCCGCGCCGGGAACGAAACGTTGCGAATCGGTATCTTCGATACGAAGCACAAAATCGCCTCCGTGTTGTTTGGCAAACAGGTAGTTGTATAAAGCTGTGCGTACACCGCCGATGTGCAAGGGCCCCGTCGGACTTGGGGCAAAGCGCACCCTTACTCTTTCTCTCATAACGTGTTTTTTAGGATTGCAAAGGTATAACATTTTTGTGAAAAGCGGTTACGCTTGACCCTTGTATTTTTGCTGATATCATTGTTAAGGGAAATTCGTTCGTTGTTTGTACCGTAAGTTCTTTGACTTAAATTATCGCATTTCCGCAAAGAAAATGTATATTTGTACGAAGAAACCGTATTTTGATTCAATTATTCTATGTCCGATATTATTCATCTCTTGCCCGATTCCATCGCAAATCAGATTGCCGCCGGAGAGGTCATTCAGCGGCCTGCCTCGGTTGTGAAAGAATTGGTGGAAAATTCCCTCGATGCAGGAGCTTCTCACATACAAATCCTTATTAAAGATGCCGGACGCACGCTGGTGCAGGTCATCGACAACGGCAAGGGCATGTCGCTTACCGACGTGCGCATGGCGTTTGAACGGCACGCTACCTCAAAAATAAAGAGCGCCGACGACTTGTTTTCGCTGACCACTATGGGATTCAGAGGTGAAGCCCTGCCCTCCATTGCGGCGGTGGCGCAGGTGGAGGTGAAAACGCGCCGTCCCGAAGATGAAGTGGGGTCGTTTTTATCGATTGCGGGGTCGGAAGTGGAGAAACAGGAGGCTGTTTCCTGCGCCGAAGGCACCAGCATCTCCGTGAAAAATATTTTTTTTAATGTTCCGGCGCGGCGTAAGTTCTTGAAATCGAACGAGACGGAACGGAGGAATATCTTTGCCGAGATAGAACGAATCGTGCTGGTACATCCCGACGTGGAATTTACACTCATCGAAAACGATGTGCAGACGCTCCGGCTGCCCGCTGCGACGCTCCGGCAGCGCATTTCGCAAATGGTAGGGAAAAACATCAATCCGCAACTGATCGAGATAAACGCCGATACATCGCTCGCGAAAATGCACGGTTACATCTCCAAACCCGAATTTGCACGGAAAACCAAGGGCAACCAGTTCTTTTTCGTCAATGGACGGTACATCCGCCATCCGTATTTCCACAAAGCGGTAACAACGGCTTTCGCCCCCCTGATTCCGGCCGATGAAAATCCGGTTTATTTTATCTACTTAGAGGTAGATCCGGCGAGCATCGACGTGAATATCCATCCCACAAAAACCGAGGTGAAATTTGAAAACGAACCGGCCTTGTGGCAGATCCTGTTGGTTACGGTGAAAGAGTCGCTGGGAAAATTCAACGAGATTCCCAGCATCGATTTCGACCGGGAAGACGCGCCCGATATTCCGATTTTCGACCCGGCGAAATCGGTATCGATGCCCAAAGTGAACACCAATCCCGACTACAATCCTTTCCTCACGGCATCGGGCGGAGGGAACAAATACCACAAACAGCTCCCCAACTTCAACTGGGAAGAGCTTTACCACGGGTTTGAGAATTACCGCGATGAGCCTTCCGGGTCGCAAGGTGAAGAAAAACCGGCGGACTTATTCGACCAAAAAACCGGCGAGAACGGTTTCCCGGCAGAGATTTCGCCGGAACATTACCAATTCAAGCAACGCTACATCCTCACATCGGTGAAATCGGGGCTGATGATTATCGACCAGCACCGGGCTCACGTGCGAATCCTGTTCGACAAGTACATCGATCAGATAAAAAACCGGAGGGGCATTTCGCAACGGGTGCTTTTTCCCGAAATGTTGGACCTTTCGGCCGCGGAGGCAAGCGCTCTGCCGGCCATCATCGACGATCTGGAGGCTTTGGGTTTCGAATTGAGCAACCTTGGGAACAACACCTTCGCCATACAGGGTATCCCTTCGGAAATCGAGAATCCCCAATCGGCAACGCTCATCCGCTCGATGATCGATAAAAGCATCGAGACAGAAAGCAACCTGAAAGACGATATGCGGGAAAGCATTGCGCTATCGTTGGCCAACCAAACGGCGATGCCCTACGGGCGCACGCTCTCCTTAGACGAAATGCTGCTGATCGTCAACCAGCTTTTCGCGACCTCTACGCCCAATTTTACGCCCGACGGACGGACGGTCATTGCGGTGATTTCGGATGAAGAATTGGGGAAGAAGATGAAATAACCTTAAAAAAACAGAATATGGAATACAGTTATTGCGGAAACAGCGGCTTGCAACTCCCGAAAATAGCGCTGGGATTGTGGCACAATTTTGGTTTCGCGGACGATTTTTCGGCGGCTACCGATATGATTTTGTATGCTTTTGAGCAGGGCGTTACTCATTTCGATTTGGCGAATAATTACGGGCCGCCGCCCGGATCGGCCGAATCGAACTTCGGGGAAATCCTCAGGGATAACCTGGCGTCGCACCGCGACGAAATGATTGTTTCGTCCAAAGCCGGACATCTGATGTGGAACGGGCCTTACGGCGACGGATCGTCGCGGAAATACCTTATGGCGAGTATCGACCGGAGTTTGAAACGTACCGGATTGGAGTATTTCGATATTTTCTATTCGCACCGGTACGATGCAAAAACGCCCCTCGAAGAAACCATGCAGGCTTTGGTCGATATTGTCAGGCAAGGAAAAGCGCTCTACGTCGGCCTTTCGAAATATCCGCCCGCGCAAGCGATCATTGCAATGAATTATTTGGCCGACAGGGACGTTCCCTGCCTGATTTTTCAAGACAAGTACAGCATGTTTAACCGCCGGCCCGAAAAAGAAATCTTCGGCATTGTTGAGGGTTTCGGATCGGGCTTTATCGCTTTTTCGCCTTTGGCGCAAGGGATGCTTACCAACAAATACCTGAACGGAATTCCCGAACATTCCCGCGCCGCCGATGCGACAGGCTTTCTTCGCCGCGACCAAGTGCGCCCCGATTTGATAGAAAAAGTAATACGGCTCAACTTTATGGCTTCCAACCGGAGGCAAACGATGGCCGAAATGGCGCTGGCATGGGCCTTGCGCGACCATCGCGTAACATCCCTGATTGTGGGCGCACGCAATGTGGAGCAATTGCGCGATAACCTGAAAGCCCTCGACAATCCGCTGTTCTCCGCCGAAGAATTGGCGGAAATAGATCGCGTTTTGAATGGGGCTGAACTGTAAAGGCCTATTTTTTGTTATTATATGGCATTGTTTATTAAAAAAAAATCGTATCTTTACAACTCATAATTTGGCCTAAATATCAATGACATACCAAATATGAATGTGGAAGCCGATTCGAAAGAATAGGAACAGGAATACAGCAAAAAAAATATGGACGAAAGTCCTGATAAAAGACAGGCACAATTTTAAAAACTAACGGATATGAAGACCTCAATTACCTTAAAAAAGAACAGCAGATTGCTCAGTAAAATCTTTTGTTCCGTGTGCATAGCGCTGGCTATCGCGTGTTTTGCCTCGTGCGAAAAAGGCGGCAGCAACAGCGGCGGCACCGATGATCCCGGCACCGACCCCGGTACCGGCGGCGGCGAAACTCCGGCGTGGACGATGCAGCAGGTAGCCTTGGCCGGCGTGGTGAGAAGCCTCGACGGCAACCCGCTCAGCGGCGTTACGGTAACGACCGGCAGCAATTCGGTAACGACCAATGCCGATGGCAAGTTTATTTTTACCGAAGTGGGCGTAGTGGATAAACGGGTGGTGCTGAAGTTCGAAAAATCGGGCTATTTCACCCTTGTCCGTTCCAATGTGAAAGCCGGCGAAATCTACTTGGAAGCCATCCTACAAGCCAAAAGCGCCGGCGATTACACCCTTTCGACAAGCTTTGCCGCCACGGCCGAAAAAACGCTGACGGTGAAAGATCTGAAAGTGAAATTCCCCGCCTCGTCGATCGTTACGGCCGACGGCAGCAGCTACACCGGTACGGTGAAGGCCGATGTGTTTTACTTGGAACCCAACAACGAAAACTGGGGCGGCTTGATGCCCGGCGGCGACCTGTCCGCCGTGCGCAGCAACGGCAGCGAAGCGCAACTGATTTCCTACGGTATGGTTGATGTTGTGCTCACCGACAACAGCGGCAACCCCCTGCAACTGAAAACAGGCTCGGAAGCGGAAATTACCTTCCCCATTCCCGAAGGAATGGACAAAAATCCGCCCTCTACCATCCCCCTCTGGCATTTCGACGAGACCAAAGGCCTGTGGACGGAATACGGACAAGCCGCCTTGCAGGGCAATGTGTATGTGGGCGTAACAAGCCATTTTTCGTGGATAAATGTGGATTACCCCGAAGCTACGGGAACAGTTAAAGGAAAAATAAAAAACAAGAAGAAAAAGCCCATTGGTATGGACGGAAAAACCGGAGAAACGACCGGAACCACGGGTGGTACCGGTGACGGTACCGGTGGCGGTACCGATGACGGTACTGGTGGCGGTACCGATGACGGTACTGATGATACCGATAGCCCCATAACAAAGATAAAGGTAAGCCTCGAATATGGGTATCCGCCTGATGATCCCGGCGACCCAATACAATACATATACAGTACAGATCTTTATCCCGACAGCGAAGGCCAATTCAGTATAGCTGTTCCTGCCGATATGCCGGGGAGGATAGTGATACAGGTATGGAGCAGCGATTCCCCCAATTGTTATTGGACAGAAGTCTATCTTATTCCTGCTACAGCGGCAGGCACAACGGTAAACTTAGACATAGAGATCAATTTCAGTCAGGATCCCTGTTCGGAGCACTACGACTGGAAGGGTGAAGCATCCGTGGTTATCGACGGCCTAAGGTGGGCGACCTGCAACGTAAATGCGCCCGGCGTTTTTGCCGACAAACCCGGCGATCCGGGGATGTTCTATCAGTGGGGGAGCAAAGTCGGATGGTCGTCTTCTGACCCGCTTGCCAATACCGACGGATCTTCCTGGATTACGGACTCGGATTATATTGCATGGGAATCAGCCAATGACCCCTGTCCTGCCGGATGGCGCGTTCCAACTTCCGGAGAACTGCAAAATTTGACTTATACAAGCGTTTCTTCATGGGGAACCTCCAACGGAGTACCCGGCCGCATTTTCGGCAGCGCTCCCAATGCCCTGTTTTTGCCGGCGGCCGGATATCGCAATGGCACTACTACCGCTGAATTGATTGGCTTAGGGTTAACCGGTAATTATTGGAGCACTTCCTTATCGTTGGGAGGGGGTGGTGGTGGTTCGTTGTCGGTAGATGATGGCTATCACAACAATTCTGGTTACTACTTGAACTTTTCCGATTCAAATGCCGACGTGTCATTCGGACGAGTTCTCGAAAGCGCCCTTTCCATCCGTTGCGTAACCGATAATTGAACGCTACCATTTTGACAAACAAAAAACCGGCGGGAAAAATCCGATTCCCGCCGGTTTTGTATTTGCAATAAATGCTTATTTTAGGCTCGAAGCGGCTACAAGAATATGCGCGGCATAATAAGCGGGCATCATCAACGTATGGTGGAGGCTGTTGGCCGTGTTCATAAACTCATGCAAAGCGATGAGCGTATCGGAAAAAACCAAACAGGCTATTCCGGCTATGAACAACCATCGCGATACGAAGTTGAAGCGCAGTCCGGCGGCAGCAGCCAGTGAGAAACAGGAAATAATCATATAGAGCAGTACAGCGGCGAGCAACGGTAATTGCGGGATGGCTGGAGAAAGTCCGAAAATAAAAAAAAGTCCATATCCAACAAGAAGCAACCACAACCAGAGCCGTTTTAGACGTCCGTTAAGAAGACAGAAAACAAGGAAGCCGATGTGTGCGATAAAAAACAGTGCAATACCGTAAACGAAACGCATCGTGTCGCCTCCTCTATGTCCGAGCATCCAGTCTCCGGCAATAGAGAACCCCAGCGCAGCAACTAACAGCCATGCAGTCGGTCTGACCTCGCGACGGCAACACATCATGACGATGAGCATACAAGTAATGGGTACCGA